>JAKBCB010000531.1 GCA_021808185.1 Pseudomonadota bacterium | reverse complement strand
GTTCAAGGACATTTCCGGCCAGTTCAGCTTCGACCCGGCCAACGTCGCGGCGAGCAAGGTGAAGGTCGATATCAAGACCGCGAGCCTGGACACGCAGTTCGGCCCGCGCGATGCCGACCTGAAGGGCGCGGACTGGTTCAACGTCACCGAGTTTCCGGACATGAGCTTCGTTGGCACCAGCTTCGCCAAGACCGGCGACAAGACCGGCACCGTCACTGGCAACCTCACCCTGCTCGGCGTGACCAGGCCGGTGACGCTGAATGTGACGTTCAACAAGGCGGGCCTGCGTCCCTCGGACAAGAAAGAGGCGGCCGGTTTCTCCGCCACCGCGACGATCAAGCGCACGGATTTCGGCATGAAGACCTTTGTGCCGTATATTGGCGACGAGGTGTCGCTGCTGATCGAGTCCGAAGGCACGCGCTGAGCGGAAAGGGGAACCCCATGGACCGCCTGCAAACCGCGACCGCGCCCGCGCTTGGGCGTGTGTTGATGTGCATCGTCTTCATCGCCGCCGGCCTGGGCAAACTGGCTGACCCGGCCGGGACGATGGGCTACATCGCCTCGAAGGGCCTGCCGCTGCCGGAGGTCGCCTACGCGGGGGCGGTGGCGGTGGAACTGGGCGGCGGGGTGCTGCTGCTCGTGGGGTTGCTCACCCGGTGGGTGGCGTTGGTGCTGGCGCTGTTCTGCCTTGTCACCGCCTTCGTGTTCCACGGCTTCGGCGACATGAACAACCAGATCCACGCCATGAAGAACTTCGCCATGGCGGGCGGCTTCCTGTTCGTGTTCGCCAATGGCGCCGGCGCATGGAGCGTGGACGCGATGCTGCGGGCGCGCCGCGCGGCCTGATCCGGCAAGCCTCTCGCGGGGGTGGAGCGCAAGGCTCCGCCCCCCGTTCGCCCGCCAGCGCGGATAGGGTGGAGCGGACGGCGGCCAGCGCCTATGATGCCGGCCTCGCCGCTTGGGACCGCGCATGATCTGCCCCTACTGCCAGCATGAACTCGATGTCGCGAGCATGGCCTGCCCGCGCTGCGGCGCCGAGTACCCGCGCCCGGGCAAGCCCTTCGGCATGGCGATCCGTACCGCCATCGCCGCCGGCGTGCTGCTGACGGCGGCCTCGATGATCCTCGGCAACTGCGTGCTCAGCCGACTGCCCACGGGTGACGGCTCGCCGCAGGCGCGGCTGCAACCGGCGCCGAACTTCAGGAGCGCCGAGGTGAACGCCTTGCTGCGCAAATGGGCGCAACAGCAGCAGAACACCGAGTTGCCGCTGCCGGCGACGGTGCGCACCAAGTAACGCACCGGTAACGCGCCGGGTGGGGCTTTGCGCGGCCCGCCAAAATCGGCTTGAGTGCCGCCGAACCCAGGAGGGAGCCATCAGGATGACGATTCGGGTTGTAGCCATCGCCCGCGCGGCCGCGCTCGCGGCCGTGCTCGGTGCATTTGGCACCGCGCAGGCGAAAACTTTGGTTTATTGTTCCGAAGGTTCGCCGGAAAACTTCAACCCGATGATCAACACCACCGGGACCACGTTCGACGCCAATCTGCCGATCTACAACCGGCTTGTGGAGTTCAAGTTCGGCACCACGGAGGTCGGCCCCGGCCTCGCCGAATCGTGGGACGTCTCGCCCGACGCGAAGGTGTTCACTTTCCATCTGCGCAAGAATGCCAAGTGGCACACGAACAAATATTTCAAGCCGTCCCACGTCTTCAATGCCGATGATGTGATCTTCAGTTTCGAACGCCAGTGGAAGGACAGCAACCCGTACCATAAGGTCTCGGGCGGCGGTTACGACTACTTCGGCGACATGGGCATGAACGACCTGCTCGCCAGCATCGATAAGGTGGACGATTACACGGTGCGCTTCACGCTGAAGCAGCCGAACACGCCGTTCCTCGCCGATCTGGCGATGGATTTCGCCTCGATCCAGTCCAAGGAATACGCCGATACGCTGCTGAAGATCGGCAAGCCGGAACTGATCGACCAGGACCCGATCGGCACCGGCCCGTTCGAGTTCGTGGCGTACCAGAAGGACACCACCATCCGCTACAAGAAGTTCGATGGCTACTGGGGCCCTGCGCCAAAGCTGGACGCGCTGGTGTTCTCCATCGCCAAGGACCCCGCGGTGCGGCTGGCCAAGCTGCGCGCCGGCGAATGCGCCATCGCGCCGTATCCGACGCCGGCCGACCTGCCCAGCATCAAGGCCGACGCGAAGTTGCAGATGCCGAGCCAACCCGGCCTGAACATCGCGTATCTGGCGTTCAACACCCAGAAGAAGCCGTTCGACGACGTGCGCGTGCGCCGCGCGCTGAACATGGCCATCGACAAGAAGGCGATCCTGGACGCGATCTACCAGGGCGCTGGCCAGCCGGCGAAGAACCTGATCCCGCCGACGCTGTGGAGCTACAACGACGCCATCGCCGATTACAAATACGACCCGGACGCGGCCAGGAAGCTGCTGGCCGAGGCCGGCCTGCCCAACGGGTTCGAGACCGATCTGTGGGCGATGCCGGTGCAGCGCCCGTACAACCCGGACGGCAAGCGCATGGCCGAGATGATGCAGGACGATCTGGCCAAGATCGGCGTGAAGGCGAAAATCGTCAGCTACGAATGGGGTGAATACCGCAAGCGCGCGCAAGCCGGCGAGCACCAGATGGTGCAGCTCGGCTGGACCGGCGACAACGGCGATCCGGATAACTTCTTCGTGCCGCTGGCGGGTTGCGCGGCCGCGCGTGTCGGCGGCGGCAATGTCGCGAAATGGTGCGACAAGGACTTCGAGGCCCTGGTGGAGAAGGCGGCGACGGTCGCCGATCCGAAGGAACGCACGAAGCTGTACGAGCAGGCGCAGGTCATCATGCACGACCAGGCGCCGTTCTTCATGATCGCGCATTCGGTG
>JAKBCB010000530.1 GCA_021808185.1 Pseudomonadota bacterium | reverse complement strand
CGTTAATTCATCGTTAATTAGGCGTGATCCTGGGGAGGCACCTTTGACGTCCTATCGTGCCCGCGCGATCGCGCTTGGGGTGCTGCCGCTCGTCGTCGCGATGGCCGCCTCCGCCGCACCTTCCCAGGCCGCGACGCTGCGCTGGGCCGCCGAGGCGGACGCAGCTTCGCTCGATCCGTACAGCCGCAACGAGACCCTGCAACTTTCCCTCCTCGGCAACGTCTATGAGCCGCTGATCCGCCGCGCCGCCGACCGCGACCTGGAGCCGGCGCTGGCGGAGCGCTGGGAGCAGACCTCGCCGACCACATGGCGGTTCCATCTTCGCCCCGGCGTCGTCTGGCAGGATGGCTCGCGGTTCACCGCCGAGGACGTGCTGTTCTCCCTGCATCGCGTGCAGGCGTCGACGTCGATGCTGCGGGCGACGGTGGCGACCGTGACCGGCGCCTCGGCGCCCGATCCGCTGACCGTGGATCTGACCACGTCGGGGCCGGACGCGATCCTGCCGCAGGAAGTGACCTCCTGGTACATCATGCCCGAGGCATGGTCGCGCGAGCACGGCACCGCCCGGCCGGCGTTGCTCGCCGAGGGGTCGGAAGATTACGCCACGCGCCACGCCATGGGCACCGGCCCGTACCGCATCACCCTGCGCGACCAGGACCACCGCACCGTGCTGGAGCGCAACCCGACCTGGTGGGACAAGCCCGCCTCCCTGGTCGAGCGGGTGGAGTTCGACGTGCTGACCGCCGCCACCACGCGCGTGGCGGCCCTGGTCTCGGGCGAGGTCGATCTGGCCACCGACCTGCCGCCGCAGGATGCCGACTACGTCGCCCACACGCCCGGCCTGAAGCTGATCGCCGGGCCCGAACTGCGCACCATCATGCTCGGCATGGACCAGTCCCGCGCCGAGCTGCTGAAGTCCGACGTGCACGGCCGCAACCCGTTCCGCGACCCGCGCGTGCGGCAGGCGGTAGGGCTGGCCATCGACGAGACGGCGATCGCGGCCAAGGTGCTGCGCGGGCAGGCCCACCCCACCTGGATGCTCTGGGGCCCGGGCGTCGCCGGATACGACCCGGCGCTGGACCGGCGCCCGGACCCGGACCCGGAACGCGCCCGCGCCCTGCTGGCCGAGGCCGGCTATCCCGGCGGCTTCGGCGTGACCCTGGACTGCCCGAACGACCGCTATGTGATGGACGAGGCGATCTGCACCGCCCTCGCCTCGATGCTGGCGCGCGTCGGCATCCGGGTCGATGTCAATGCCCAGCCCAAGGCGCGCTTCTTCGCCGAAGTCGGCCCGCCCGGGTTCCACACCAGCTTCTATCTGGTTGGCTGGATGCCGCCGACCTACGACGCGCTGAACGTGCTGTTCAACCTGGCCGGCACGCGCAACGGCGCGCGCGGGGCAATCAATTTCGGCGGCTTCTCCGACCCGGCGCTCGACGATCTGATCGCGCGCATCGGCCAGGCGCCGACGGCGGAGGCGCGCGCGCCGCTGATTGCCGAGGCCGCGCGGCGCCTACAGGCGGAGCACGCCTATATCCCGCTGCACCAGCAGAAATTGCTCTGGGGCGCGCGCGCCGGCATCGAGGTGCCGCAGAACGCGGATGGCTCGTTGCAATTGCGGCTGGTGGCCAAGAAGGACTGACGCGGCGGGACGCCCAAGGGGGGCACACGGGGCTTGCGCCGCCCGGGTGGGTTTCGTGATACTGTGTCACATGGCGACGCGGTGCAGATGTTCGGGCGGATCGGCATGAACGTGCTCGCCCCGCCGCGTGCGCGCCTGTCCATCGAAGTGGTGCACGATCTGGTGTGCCCTTGGTGCTTTCTCGGGTTGCGGCGGCTGCTGCGCACGCTGCGGCGGCGCCCGGATCTGCTGTCCGATATCACTTGGCGTCCGTTCCTGCTCAACCCCGACATGCCGCGCGCCGGCATGCCCCGCGCCGACTACGTGGTGCGCAAATTCGGTGGCGAGGAACGGGCGCGGCGGCTGTATGCCTCCATCGCCGAGATCGGCCGCGCCGAAGGCGTGCTGTTCCGCTTCGACCGTATCCGCCGCACCCCCTCCTCGGTGGATGCACACCGGCTGGTGCGCTGGTCTACCGCCTACGGGCGCGGCGCGGAGTTGGTCGAGGCGTTGTTCTCCGCCCATTTCACCGACGGGCGCGACATCGGCGATGCGCAGGTGCTCGCCGCGGTCGCGGTCGATTGCGGACTCGATGGCATCGAGGCGCTGCGCTTCCTGCTGAGCGACGCCGATATCGACGCGGTGCATGCTGAGAACCTGCGCGCGCATCGGCTGGGCATCAACGGCGTGCCGTGCTTCGTCGTCGGCGGGCGCCACGCCATCGCCGGCGCGCAGGAGCCCGAGGTCATCGAGCGGCTGCTCGATGTCGCGGTGGTGGAGGCCGCGGAAAGCTGAGCCGGCCGCCGGATGCCGCCCGCGTCGCGATCCTGAACGGGTTCGGGCGCAGCCTGGGCGACAGTATCATCGGGTTGCAGGCGCTGTCCGCCGCGCTGGAACTGGGCGCCCTGCCCGGCCCGCCGGTGCTGTTCCGCCTGCCCGGCCTGCCGCCGCTGGTCCAGCAGGCCTACCACGCCGCCGCCGACGTCGCGGACGTGCGCGATCTGCCATGGACGCACGAAACCCCGGCCACGCCGTTCCCGCCCGCGGCACATTTCCACCGCGCCATCGACATGCGCGACTTCGCCTTCGACCCGGCGTTTCGCGGCGTGCCGATGATCGACTTTTTCCTGACCGGGCTCGGCCTCGACCCGGCCGCCGTGCCCCCCGCCCTGCGCCGCAACGCCTGGCTGGCGCCCCGGCTGCGCCCGACCCCGCCGCCGGGGCTGCCATCCGACTATATTTTGGTGTGCCCGCGCACCTCCATGCCGCTGCGCGACA
>JAKBCB010000529.1 GCA_021808185.1 Pseudomonadota bacterium | reverse complement strand
GCGCATCCCGATGATCGTGGTCTCGCCGTACTCGAAGGGCAAGGGCGTGGTGCACGACTACGGCGACCATGCCTCGATCGCGAAGTTCATCGACGCCAACTGGGGCCTGCGCCCGATCACCGATCGCAGCCGCGACAACCTGCCGAACCCGGAACACAAGTGGGGCAACCCGTACGTGCCGGTCAACGCGCCCGCGATCAGCGACCTGATGGGCTTCTTCGACTTCGACCGCGATCACCACGACGGCGATCACCGCCGCCACGATCACGGCGACGACCGGGGCCGCGACCACGCCGACAACCGCGACTTCCACTAATCTACCGACAATCGACCAGCGAAGCGGGAGGGCGCGGCGACGCGCCCTCCCGTGGCGCTTCAGCCCAGGGCGGCGACCAGCGCCTCGGTGCTGCGGCCATTGGCAATCGTCGCCGAGCGCGCATCCCAATGCACGCCGTTGACCCGCGCGAAGGCGTGGTCCGCCCCCGGATAGACATAGGTCGCGATGTTGGCGTGGCCCTTCGCCGCCGCCACGACTTTCGCCTGCGCCTCGGCCGGGAAGTAGGCGTCGTTCGCCGCCATGTGCACCACCAGCGGGCGTTTCACGCGCCCGATATCGCCGAGCAGGCTGTCGAGCCCGACGCCGTAGTACGACACGTTCACATCCGCGTCGGAGCGTTCGGCCATCATGAACGCAAGCCGCCCGCCGAGGCAGTAGCCCATGGTGCCGACGCGCCCGTTGGCGCCGGCAAGCCCGCGCGCAACCGCGACGGTTGCGACCAGATCCTCGATTCCCTTGTCCTGATCGAAGCCGTTCATCAGCGCGAAGGCGCGCTTCCACTCCGCCTCGGTCTTATCGGTAATGTTCACGCCGGGTTCCTGCCGCCAGAACAGGTCTGGGCAGACGGCGATGAAGCCCTGGTCCGCCACCTGTGCGGCCGTCGCGCGCATCGCGTCGTTGACGCCGAAGATCTCCTGGATCAGCACCACCGCGCCCGCGGGCTTGCCTTTCGGCTCCACCACCAGCGCGTCGAAGCTGCCCGAGCCATCCGTCGCCTTGATCGAAATCGTGGCCATCGCGGTTCCCTCTCCATCGGTTGCGATGGCGGGAACATAAGGCGGGGTTGCCCAATCGGCAGCCCCGCCCAATGGTTTTTCAGATGTAGTGCTCGGCCAGCGGTGCGAAGCCGTTGAAGCGCTGGCTCGCGTAGGTGGTCACATACGCGCCGGTGGCGAGCAGTTCCACGCGGTCGCCGCCGCGCAGCGCCAGCGGCAGGCGATAGTTGCTGCGCTCGTACATAATATCCGCGCCGTCGCAGGTGGGGCCGGCGATCGCCACGGGGCCCGTCTCGGTGCCGTCGTGCGGGGTGGTGATGCGATACTTGATCGCCTCGCCCTCGGTCTCCGCCAGCCCGCCGAAGCGGCCGATGTCCAGGTAGACCCAGCGTACCGGATCGGTCTTCGAACGCTTGCTCACCAGCACCACCTCGGCGCTCACCACGCCCGCGTCGCCGACGATGAAGCGCCCCGGCTCCACCAGCATCTCCGGCAGCGCGTTGCCGAAATGCCGGGTCATCGCGCCCATGATGGCGTTGCCGAAGGCATCGATGCCCGGCACCTCGTCGCGGTAGCGCACCGGGAAGCCGCCGCCGAGATTGACCATGCGCAGGTTCACCCCGGCCTCGCGCAGATCGGTGAACAGCATGGCCACCTTGCCGATCGCCGCCTCGTAGCTTGCGGTATCCGTCTGCTGGCTGCCGACATGGAACGACAGGCCATACGGATCGAGCCCGAGGTCGCCCGCGCGCAGCATCAACTCGCGCGCCGATTCGACCGTGGTGCCGAACTTGCGCGACAGCGGCCAGTCCGCGCCCGCGTTCTCGACCATGATGCGGCAATACACCCGGCTGCCCGGCGCGTGCTCGGCCAGCTTCTCCAGCTCCTCGGCGGAGTCGAAGGCGTACAGCGACACGCCGGCGGCGAAGGCGCGGCGGATGGCGGAGACTTTCTTGATCGTGTTGCCGAAACTGAGCGCCGCCGGACGCGCGCCCGCGGCGAGGCACAGATCGATCTCCTCGATGCTCGCGGCATCGAAGCTGCTGCCAAGCCCGACCAGCCGCTCCAGGATCGGCGGCGCGGGATTGGCTTTCACGGCGTAATAGATCGCCGCCAGCGGCAGCGATTCACGCAGCGCGCGGAACTTTTCCGCCACACGGTCAACGTCAAGCACCAAGCACGGCGTGGCCGGCTGCTGCTCAGCAAGGAAACGGGCGACTTTTGGTGTCATCGCTCGCGGCCTCCCCCCGATGATACGCTCGCCTGTCGAGGCGACGAGCATAGATTGCGAAACGGTCGAACGAACCAGCGACCAGACGAACGGTGGCGGCGGCGGTGCCGACGCAACCCGGATTGCCAGAACGCTTGACGTCGTTGCGTAACCCCAGGGGCCAGAGGCACGTGCGTTGCTGCGTGGGGTCGCACTTAAGACCCCCACCCCCCCCATGCAAGCGGTTTTTTCGGCTGGAAGAACAAAGGCGTCGCGCGCGGGGCCGGCATGCGCCGGCGTGGCGGCTCAGCCGTGCCGCACGCGCGCCAGCCGCACCGCGGTATGGCCGCGGCTCGGCCGCAGGCTCGGCATCACCAGCAGGCAGTCGTCGTGCGGCGTGCGCACTTCCGCCTCGCCGTCGATGGCGATCAGCGTGTTGCGCGCGGCGATCACGTCGCCGCCGCGGAAGGGCTGCACGAAGGCGAAGTTCGCGGTGGCCGCCGTCACCACCGTCGTCACCTCGGCAAAGCGCGGCCGGCCGCGCGGCGCGGGCGGCGGCAGCGCCTTGTGCTGATCGACCATGTCCAGATGGCGCAGCAGCCCGGCCACGCTGGCCAGCGTCATCGCCACAGTCGGCTCC
>JAKBCB010000528.1 GCA_021808185.1 Pseudomonadota bacterium | reverse complement strand
CTCGACCCGGTCGAACAACGCCGGGGTGACGACCCGGTAGCCGAACGAGGCCAGGTGATCGGAGATCTGCCGCATGTGCGAATTTACCCCGAAGATTTCCTGCACGATCACGATGCCACGCTCCGAGGCGGGGTCGCCGGCGACATAGGCCTGGAATTTGTGCCCGCAGGAGGCGGTCAGGTTGATCATCTCACCCATCGTCATGCTCCGTCCGTTTTGGTGAACCGCGCGAAATCCCGCGCGAGGCGCTCGTAGATCGGCCGCTTGAACGGCACTGCCAGCGCCGGGATGGAGGAAAGCTCCGTCCAGCGCCACTCGTCGAATTCGGGGTGTTCGTGGGCATCGAGGCGGATCATGTCGTCGCTGCCGAGAAAGCGCAGCGCGAACCACCTTTGCTGCTGCCCGCGATGCCGCGCGCCGAACTTCGTAACAACTTCAGGCGGGAAATCGTAGCTGAGCCAGTCGCTGATCTCGCCAATCATCTTGACCGCGTTGGTGCCGATCTCCTCATCCAGCTCGCGCAGCACGGCGGTAGCCGGATCTTCGTCACCGTCGATCCCGCCCTGCGGCAGCTGCCACTGGTAGGCGGCGTCGCGGCCGAGATCGGCCCGGCGCGCGACCAGGACCTTGCCCGCGCGATTGAACAGCGCGGCGCCCACATTGCGACGATAGGGCAGGGGGGCCGCGCCGGTCATTGCGTGCCCTGCGCCGCGACCAGCGCGCTCACCGGAACCAGCACGAGGCCGTCCGCCTTCAGCCCCTGGCACCACTGGGCGAGCACGGCGATGTCATCCGCGGTGGGCGAGGATATCACGCCGAGCGCGGAGCCGCTCGCGACCGCTGTGGCCGCCAGTCGCTTCAGCGCCGCGCGCTGTTCGTCGACGCTCATTTCGGGATGGATCACCACGTCCGCCACCCGTCCAGGCACGCCGGAGGGCACCCTGCTGCCCTGGGATGCGGTGATAAGAAAGAGACCTGTCGCGCGCAGCTGCTTGCCGAGCCAGTGGCGGTTCAGCGACTGGGTGAGATAGGTCTCGTCGACCGACATGCCGATTTCGTCGGTGACGCCAGCATAGCCGGCGCTTCGCGACAGCGCCCAGTCGAGGTGCTTGAGGTTGACCGGATCGAGTTCCGATCCACGCAGCGCCTCGTCGCCTTCGGTGATGGCGGGCTCGCGGTCGGTCTGCATCGGGATGCCCATCAGGGTCTCGTGCCCGGCGGCCCGGGCGGCCGCGACCACCGAACGCAGGTGCGGCCCATACGGCGTGAGCGCGAGCGAGACGGCAGGCGGCAGCGAGCGGATGGCATCGCGGCTCGTCTGCAGGGCCTCGCCGATCCCGCCCACCATCACCGCCACGCGATGCAAACCTTCCGGCACGGGCACCGGCGCCGCGGCTGCATAATACCGCATCGGCGTCATGCCGTCCGGCGCCGGATGGGGAATCTTCCAGGCCGGATCGGCCTTGGAGGCGACCAGCAGTGCCGGGTTGGGCGGCGGGATCGGGCCGCCGCTGCGGTGTAGGAAGGGGCCGGTGAGTATGGCCGTGCCGTGGGCTGGCGGGCCGAACAACTGCAGCACGACCGCGCCGGTCAGCGCAGCCGTGCCAATTCCGGCCCAGAACAGCTTGACCGAACGCGCAATCCGGATTGGCGGCATTGTTTCAGTGCGCCGCATCCGCCTGGCTGGCGCCCGTGCGATTTGTTGCCATGGCGCGCACCAGCTTCAGTGCCATCTGGAGCTGGTAGTCCGTGTTCGGGTGCTTGGGCTCGAATTTCGGCCAGTTGGCCGGCGGCCTTGGCGCGATCGTCTTCGCGGCGGCTGGCAGCACCAGCTTCGGCGGCAGGATCGGCGCCTTGAGGCCCGAGGGGTTGCGGAAGGCGTGCGGCATGTTCGACTCGCGAATCTTGGGGAAATGATCCTTCGGATTGTTCGTCTCGTGCACGACAAGGTCGGGCTCGACTCCGTAATCCTGCAGCGACTTGCCGGAGGGCGTGTAGTAGAGCGCGGTGGTCATCCGCAGCGCGCCGTGGCCAGGAATGGTGAAGATGGTCTGCACCGACCCCTTGCCAAAGGTGCGGGTGCCCATCACCACCGCGCGGCGGTTCTGTTGCAGCGCCGCGCTGACGATTTCCGCCGCCGAGGCGGTGCCGGAATTCACCAGCACGACGATCGGCTTGCCGCCGGTGATGTCGCCGTCATGCGCGTACCAGACCTGGTCGTCGGACTGGTGCCGGCCATGGGTGGAGACGATCTCGCCAGTGTTGAGGAAATCGTCGGCCACGGCAATGCCTTGGTCGAGCAGGCCGCCGGGATTGTTGCGCAGGTCGAGGATATAGGCGCCCACCTTTCCGTGGGTCTCGGCCTTAAGCTTCGCCACGCCGCGGCGGATGTCGCGATTCGCGTTCTCGGAGAAGCTGGCGAGGCGCAGATAGCCGACATCGCCGTAAAGCGCGGTCTTGACCGCGTGGACATGGATGATCGCGCGGGTCAGGGTGACATGCACCGGCTTGTCGACGCCGGGGCGCTTGATCGTCAGCTCGATCTTGCTACCGGCCGGACCGCGCATCCGGTCGACCGCCTTGTCCAGAGTTATGCCGACCATCGGCTTGCCGTTGATCGCCACGATCAGGTCGCCGGGCTTGATGCCGGCCTTGGCGGCCGGCGTGCCGTCGATCGGGGTGATGACCTTGATGAAGCCGCCCGCCTCGGACACCTCGATGCCGAGCCCGCCAAACTGGCCGGAGGTCTCTGCCTTCATGTCCTTGTACTGCTGGGCGTTCATGTATGCGCTGTGCGGATCGAGACCCGTCAGCATGCCATTCATCGCATCATAGATCAGCTTCTTCGAGGTTTCAGGCACCACGTAGTCGGCCCGGATCCGCTGGAAGATGTTCTCGAACAGAC
>JAKBCB010000029.1 GCA_021808185.1 Pseudomonadota bacterium | reverse complement strand
CCCCCACGCGGGCACGGCTGCATGACGCGGACCGCGCGCGGGCGCTCCTGGTCGGCTCGTTCGCGCTCACCGGCGCGTTCGCGCTGTTCCTGTCCAAGGCGATCTCGGAGGCGACGGACGCGCTGTTCCAGCGTGGCGATCTGGATTTGCTGCTGTCCTCGCCGCTGCCGATGCGGCGTGTGCTGACCAGCCGGCTGCTGGCGATCGCGGTGAATGCCGGGTTCCTGCCACTGCTGCTGGTGGTGCCGCTGGTCAACGGCATGGTGCTGCGCGGTGAGTTCGCCTGGATCGGCGTCTATCCGGTGCTGGCCAGCCTGAGCCTTGTCGCGGCGGCGGCCGGGGCCGGGATCACCTTCGGCCTGCTGGCGACCATCGGCCCGCGCTGGACACGGCTTGCGGCACGGGCGCTGGCGACGCTGTTCGGTGCGCTTTCGTTCTTTGCCACGCAGGCGCGGTTGGTGGTGCCCGACGGTCCGCGGGCGCGGCTGTGGGATGCGCTGCTGCCGGGTGCTGCGCCGGCGGGGCCGCAATGGTGGCCGGCGCGCGCGGCGATGGGCGATCCCTGGCCGGTGCTGGCGCTGGCGGCGATCGCGGTGGCCGCCGTGGCGGCGGTCAGCGCGGCGCTGGGACAGGCTTATGGCGCCGGGGTGATGCGCAATCTGGCGGTGCCGCGCCGCCCCCGCGCGGCGGGCGTGGCGCGGCGTTTCGCCGACGCACCGTTCGCGGCGCTGCTGCGCAAGGAAGCGCGCCTGCTGCTGCGACACCCGGGGCTGGGGGCGCAACTGTTCTACCAGTTCGTCTTTCTGGTGCCGGGCGCGCTTGCGCTGATGAACATCGGCGACGCGGCGCGCCCGGCCACCGCCGGGGTCGTGTTCCTCACCGCGATGATGACAGGCCGGATCACCAGGGTCGTGGTGGCGGGGCCGTTCGAGGCGGATCAGGCGGCCGCGCTGGCTCTCGGCTCGCCGACGGCACGGGGGCTGGTGCTGCGGGCAAAACTAGTGGTGACGGTGGCGGCGCTGGCGGTGGTCGGCGGTCTGCCGATCGTGGCGATCGGGCTGAAACTGGCGCCGGCGTTCCCGGCGGCGCTCATCGCCGGCACCGCCGCCGCCGCGACCCGGATGTGGCTCGCGATCGGCCAGCCGGCGCAGGCCCGGCCGCACGCCCTGCGCCAGCGGGTGCAGGCCAGCACGGACGGGCTGCTGGGCGCGATGCTGGACATCGGCTGGGGGGTCTGCGGCGCCCTGCTGACGCTCGTGGTCTGACCCCGGGGCGCCGGGCCTGGATGTCCGGGCGCGGGCGGCCTATCTCGACGGCACAGCGCCGCGTGTCGGCAAGCAGGAACTTCCGCGATGGCCGACCCCGATCCCGCTGCCCCGCCCGCCCCTGCCATGCGGGTGATGGGCTTTGTCGGCTGGAGCGGCGGGGGCAAGACCACCCTGCTCGCGCGGCTGATCCCGGTGCTGGTCGCGCGCGGGCTGCGCGTCTCCAGCATCAAGCACGCGCATCACGACTTCGACATCGACCACCCGGGCAAGGACAGCCACACCCACCGCGCGGCCGGCGCCACCGAGGTGCTGGTGGGCTCCGCGCGCCGCTGGGCGCTGATGCACGAGTTGCGCGATGAGGCGGAGCCGACGCCGGAGGCGCTGCTCGCGCATCTCTCCCCGGTCGATCTGGTGCTGATCGAGGGGTTCAAGTGGCACCCGCACCCGAAGGTCGAGGTGCATCGCCCATCCACCGGCAAGACGCTGTTGCAGCCGGGCGACCCGCACATCATCGCCGTCGCGAGCGATGCGGTACTCGATCTGCCGGTGCCGGTGCTGCCGCTCGACGACATCTCCGGCATCGCGCGCTTCGTGCTGGCGCACGCGGCCCCCTGGACGGCGCCAAGGTGACGGCCGAGGCGCCCCCCGTGCTGCTGCTGGCCGGCGGCCTCGGCACGCGGATGGGCGGGGGCGACAAATGCCTGCGGCTGCTGGGTGGCGCGACGTTGCTGGAGCATGTGCTGGCGCGCGTCGCCCCGCAGACCGCGCGCGTGCTGCTCAACGCCAACGGCGATCCGGCCCGTTTCGCCCGTTTCGGCCTGATGGTGCTGCCGGACACGGTGCCCGGTCAGCATGGCCCGCTGGCCGGCATCCTGGCCGGCATGGAATTCCTGGCCGCGCACGCGCCGGATGTGGCCGATCTGGTGAGCGTGCCCACCGACACCCCGTTCCTGCCGCGCGACCTTGTCCGCCGGCTGCTGGAGGGGCGGGCGGCGGCGGGGGCGGAGATCGCCTGCGCCGCGTCGCTGGGGCGCGCACATCCGGTGGTGGGGCTGTGGCCGGTGCGTCTGGCGCGAAGGTTGCGCCATGCCATCGTCGAGGAGGGCGAGCGCGGCGTCGCCCGCTTTGCCGCGCGCTTCCCGCTCGCCGAGGTGGCGTTCCCCGCCGGGCCGGTCGATCCGTTCCTGAATGCCAACCGGCCGGAGGATCTGGCGTGCGCCGAGACGGTGTGGCGGGCGAACCCACCGGGATGACGTTTCGATGATCCACATCAAAGCCGCCCGCCTCTGTGTTACCGTAGCCTGATCGCACCGCCGCCACGCAAGGGGAGCGAGACGGGACCATGGCCGATGCCTCGCCGCCGACCAGCCCGGACGCAGCGACCGAGATCGCCGCGGCCTTCGTGCTGCCGGCCGCCCGACTTGCCGATCTGGTGACGGCGTTGCGGATGGAGGGTTATGCCGTGCATGGCCCCATGGTCCGCGACGCCGCCATCGTGCTCGGCCCGCTCGCCGATGCCGTCGCGCTTCCGCATGGCTGGACCACGCGGCAGTCACCCGGCGGTTACCGGCTGGAGCGGCGCACCGACGCGGCGGTGTTCGGCTTCACCCACGGCGCCGATTCCTGGAAGAAACTGTTGCACCCGCCGCGCGTGCGGCTGTGGTCGGCCGAACGGCAGGGCGCGGACTTCGTCGTGCACGAGGATGCGCCGGCGCCGGCGAAACTGGCACTGTTCGGCGTGCGCGGCTGCGACCTGCGCGCCATCGCGGCCCAGGACAAAGTGCTGCTGCACGGCCCGTACCCCGATGCCGAATACGCCGCGCGCCGCGCCGAGGCGTTCATCGTCGCGGCGGACTGCGCCGAACCCAGCGGTACCTGCTTCTGCGTCTCGATGGGCACCGGCCCGTCGGCGCGGGCCGGTTTCGATCTGGCGCTGGCGGAACTGGACCCGCATGGGGACGCGCATCGCTTCTTGGTGCGCATCGGCAGCCCGCGCGGCGGGGCCGTCGCGGCGCAGCTCGACCTGGCACCGGCCGCCGGGGCGGACATCGCGGCGGCGGCGGCGCTGGCGGACATCGCGGCGGCGAACATGGGCCGCGCCATGGACAAGGACGCGGCGCGCGCCCTGCTGCCGGCACAGCGGGAAAGTGCCCATTGGCAGGACGTGGCGCAACGCTGTCTGACCTGCGCCAACTGCACCATGGTCTGCCCGACCTGCTTCTGTACCACCGTCGAGGATACCTCGGATCTCAGCGGCGACATCGCCGAGCGGTGGCGGCAATGGGACAGTTGCTTCACCTTCGAGTTTTCCCACGTCGTCGGCGCCACCGTGCGCGAGTCCGCCTCGGCGCGCTACCGGCATTGGATCACGCATAAACTTTCCGCCTGGTACGAGCAGTTCGGCGAAAGCGGCTGCGTCGGCTGCGGCCGATGCATCACCTGGTGCCCCGTCGGCATCGACATCACCGCCGAGGTTGCCGCCCTGCAAGACCTGTCGCAGCGAGACCCAAGATGAAAACCATGGCCGGCCTGATCCGAGAGCATCCGTTCCTGGCCGATCTGACCGAAGCCGAGTGCGAGGTGGTCGCCGGGTGCGCGAAGAACGCGGTGTTCGAGCCAGGAACCTACATCCTGCGCGAAGGCCAGCCGGCGAACGCCTTCCACCTGATCCGCCACGGCCGCGTCGCGGTCGAAATCTACGCGCCGCGCCGTGGCAGCCATGTGTTGCAGACACTCGGCCCGGGCGAGATCCTCGGGCTGTCGTGGATCGTGCCCCCGTACCGCTCGACATCGGATGCGCGCGCCATGGAGCAGGTGCGCACGTTCTCGTTCGATGCGGTGTGCCTGCGTGAGAAATGCGAGAAAGACCCGGCGCTCGGCTACGCGCTGATGAAGCGGTTCGTGCCGGTGCTGGTGCAGCGCATGTCGGCCGCGCGCTTGCAGGCGCTGGACATGTTCGGGGCGCAGGCATGAGCGCGCTGCCGACGCGCCTCGCGCCCGTGCCGCTGCGTGTGCTGGCAACCACGCCGGAGACGGCGGATTCGACAACGCTGGTCCTGGAGAGCGGCGCGATCCAGCCGGGCGCGCCGGGCCAGTTCAACATGCTGTATCCGTTCGGTCTCGGCGAGGCGGCGATCAGCATCAGCGCCGACGACGCGGCGGCGCGCAGGCTTGTGCATACGGTGCGCGGCGTGGGCCCGGTCTCGGCGGCGATCGCGGCGCTCCGCCCGGGCGATGTTCTCGGCGTGCGCGGGCCGTTCGGGGTCGGCTGGCCGATGCGGCAGGCACGCGGGCGGACCATCGTGCTGGTCGCGGGCGGCATCGGGCTCGCCCCGCTGCGCCCGGTGATCCACGCCGTGCTGCGCGAGCGCGCGGCATACGGGCGGCTGCTGGTATTCTACGGCGCCCGCACCCCGCGCGAGCGGCTGTTCGTGCCCGAACTCGCCGGCTGGGAGGCCAGTGCCGATCTGGAGTTCGTCACCACCGTCGATTCCGGGGATGCCAACTGGGGCGGCCATGTCGGCTTCGTCACCGCGCTGCTGGCGCAAGCGCGCTTCGACCCGGCGCGGACCATTGCCATGACCTGCGGCCCGGAGATCATGATGCGCGCGGTTGCCAACCATTTGCGCGAGCGCGGCATGGCGGCCGAGGACATCCACGTCTCGATGGAGCGCAACATGAAATGCGCTGCCGGGCTCTGCGGCCATTGCCAGTTCGGCCCGCTGTTCATCTGCAAGGACGGCCCGGTGTTCCCCTATGGCCGCATCGCCGAGCTGATGACGGTGCGGGAGATTTGAGCGTGTCGGACAACAGAAAGACGCTCGCGGTCTGGAAATTCGCCTCCTGCGACGGCTGCCAGCTCAGCCTGCTCGACTGCGAGGACGAGTTTCTGACGCTCGCCGACACCATCCGCATCGCCAACTTCACCGAGGCGTCGAGCGCGGTTATCGCGGGGCCGTACGATCTGTCGCTGGTGGAAGGCTCCATCACCACCACGCACGATGCCGAGCGCATCCGGGAAATCCGCGCGCAGTCGCGCAGCCTGATCACCATCGGCGCCTGCGCCACCGCCGGCGGCATCCAGGCGCTGCGCAATTTCGCCGACGTGGAGGAATTTCGCCGCGTCGTCTATGCGCGGCCCGACTATATCGAGACGCTGGCGACATCGACGCCGATCGCGCAGCATGTGAAGGTGGATTTCGAGCTGCGCGGCTGCCCGATCGACAAGCGGCAACTGCTGGAAGTGCTGTCCGCGTTCGTGCATCGCCGCCGGCCGGTGGTGCGCGCGGACAGCGTCTGCACCGAATGCAAGCGGCGCGGCACGGCCTGCGTCATGGTCGCGCAGGCGCAGCCTTGCATGGGGCCGGTGACCCATTCCGGCTGCGGCGCCATCTGCCCGGCCTATGGGCGCGCCTGCTACGGCTGCTTCGGCCCGATGGAAAGCCCGAACGCCGAGGCGCTGATCGCCGGCTGGCAGCGCCATGGCACCGGCGAGCCGGACGTGGTGCGCGCCTTCCGCACCTTCAACGCGGGGGCCGCGGCCTTCCGCAACGCGAGCGAAAAGCATGGCGCTTGAAGCCCGCACCATCAAGGTGGATTACCTCGCCCGCGTCGAGGGCGAGGGCGCGCTGTACGTGCGCTTTCGCGATGGCACGCTGGAGGATGTGCGGCTGACCATCTTCGAGCCGCCGCGCTTTTTCGAGGCGCTGCTGCGCGGCCGCAAGCCGGGCGAGGCGCCGGACATCACCGCGCGCATCTGCGGCATCTGCCCGGTCGCGTATCAGATGAGCGCCGTGCACGCGATGGAGACCGCAGCCGGCGTCACGCTCGGCGGCGCCATCCGCGATCTGCGCCGGCTGATCTACTGCGGTGAATGGATCGAAAGCCATGTCCTGCACATCTACATGCTGCACGCGCCGGATTTCCTGGGGCTGCCCGACGCGGTGCAGTTGGCGCGCACGCATGGCGACATCGTCCGCCGTGGCCTGCGGCTGAAGAAGGCCGGCAACGCGCTGATCGAATGCATCGGCGGGCGCGCGATCCATCCGGTGAACGTGCGCGTCGGCGGCTTCTATCGCGCCCCTTCGCGCGAGGCGCTGCGTGCCATGCTGCCGGAGCTGGAATGGGCGCGCGAAGCGGCGCTGGAGACGGTGCGCTTCGTGGCCACACTGCCGATGCCGACCATCGAGCAGGATTACGAGTTCGTCGCCCTGCGTCACGCCACCGAATACCCGTTCAACGAGGGCCGCATCGTCTCCAGCAAGGGCCTGGACATCGCGCCGCACCAGTGGCCCGACGTGTTCGAGGAATTCCAGGTCCGCCACTCGACGGCGCTGCACGCGCGCGTCAAGGATCGCGGCAACTACCTGACCGGGCCGCTTGCCCGCTACAGCCTGAATTTCGACCGGCTTCCGGCCCACATTCAGCAGGCGGCGCGCGACGCGGGCCTCGGCCCGGTGTGCCGCAACCCGTTCCAGTCGATCATCGTGCGCGCCATCGAGGTGCTGTTCGCGTGCGACGAAGCCTTGCGCATCATCGCCGCCTACGAGGAGCCGGAGCCGTCGTTCCTGCCGGTCGATCTTCGCGACGCAATCGGCCACGCCGCGACCGAGGCGCCGCGCGGCCTGCTGTATCAGCGCTATCGCATCGGCGATGACGGGCTGATCGCCGAGGCCCGCATCGTGCCGCCCACCTCGCAGAATCAGGCGTCCATCGAGCAGGATTTGTGGACCGTGGCCGCTGGCGGTCAGGGCATGGCGGATGCCGACTTGCGGGCGCGCTGCGAACAGTCGATCCGCAATCACGATCCCTGCATCTCCTGCGCCACGCATTTCCTCGATCTGCGCGTGGAGCGCGCGTGAGGCCGCGCATCCGCGTGGTGGGCGTGGGCCATCCGGATCGCGGCGACGACGCGGCGGGGCTGGACGTGCTCGACCGTATTCGCGCGCGCGCGCCGGCGGACATGGATATCGTGCGCGCCGCGTCCGACGGCCCCGCGCTGCTCGCGCAGATCGAGTCCCTGCTCCATGTCGTCATCGTCGATTGCGCGCGTGGCGGCGGCGCACCCGGCGCGATCCTGCGCCTGGACACGGCATCGCTCGCCGCGCTGCCACCGGCGCACAGACATTCCCATGGCAACGCCCTGGCCGAGGCGCTCGCGCTGGGCGAGGCGCTCGGCTGCCTGCCCGCGCGTCTGACGATCCTTGCCGTGGTGGGCGAACGCTTCGGCATCGGCGACGCCATGAGCCCGGCGGTGCGCGCCGCGCTACCGTCCCTGGCGTCGCGCGCGCTGGAGGAGGCGACATGCACGAACACCGGCTGATGCGGGATCTGATGCAACGGATCGAATCCGTGGCCCGCGCGGAGGGCGGCGGCCGGGTGATCCGCGTGCATGTCTGGCTCGGCGCGCTCAGTCACTTCACGCCCGATCATTTCGCCGAGCATTTCACCGATGCCAGCGCCGGCACCATCGCCGGGTCGGCCGAGACAGTCTGCGAGGTTTCGCGGGATGTGCGCCACCCCGACGCGCAGGGCGTGCGCCTGGTCAGCGTCGAACTGGAATGAGCGGAGCACAGCCTCTCGCGCGCCTGCGCCTGTCGGTGCGTGGCGCGGTACAGGGGGTCGGGTTTCGTCCGCATGTCTATCGGCTGGCGCGCGCGCTCGCCCTCGGCGGCTCGGTGCGCAACGCGCCCTCCGGCGTGCTGATCGAGGTCGAAGGCCCGCCCGCCGCACTCGGTGACTTCGCCACGCGCCTGCGCGCGGAGGCGCCGGCCACGGCGCACGTCTCGGGCCTGACGTGCGAGAGCGTGGCGGTTCGCGGCGAGGCGGAGTTCACCATCGCGGAGTCATCGCAGGCGGGGGCCGGCGGCGCGCTGCTGCCGCCGGACCGTGCCACCTGCGCCGCGTGCACAGCCGATCTGTTCACGCCCGGCGGGCGCCATGCCGCGTATGCGTTCACCGCCTGCGCCGTCTGTGGCCCGCGCTTCAGCGTCATCGCGGCGCTGCCGTACGACCGCGCGCGCACCGCGCTCGTCGATTTTCCCCTGTGCCCATCCTGCGCGCGCGGCTATCGCGACCCCACCGACCGGCGTTTCCACGCCGAGACGCAGGCGTGCCCCGCCTGTGGGCCGCGTCTGCGCCTGTGCGACGGCCACGGCCGCGCCATCGCCGCCGATGCCGTGGCGCTCGGAATCGTTGTCGAACGGCTGCGCGATGGCGGCATCGTCATGGTCAAGGGCATCGGCGGCTTCCACCTGATGTGCCGCGCCGACAGCGGGCCAGCGGTCGCCACGCTGCGCGCGCGCAAGCGCCGCCCGACCAAGCCGTTCGCGGTGATGTTCCCCGACCTTGCCGCCATCGCCGCGTGGTGCGACCTCGCGCCGGCCGAGCGGGCGGAGTTGTGCTCGCCCGCGGCACCCATCGTGTTGCTGCGCCACCGGCCGGGGAGCGGTGCCGCCGCCGCGATTGCGCCCGGCAACCCGCATCTCGGCGCGATGCTGCCCTACGCGCCGCTGCATCACCTGCTGATGGCGGCCCTCGGCGTGCCCGTCGTGGCCACCAGCGCCAATCTGGCCGGTGAGCCGCTGCCGTTCCGCGATGCCGACGCCCTGGCAGCTTGCGAAACCCTCGCCGACGCGATCCTGCTGCACGACCGGGCGATCCTGCGGCCGGTGGAGGATTCCGTTGTGCGGGTGGTCGGCGGGGCGCCATTGGTGCTCCGGCTTGGCCGCGGGCTGGCCCCGCTCGCCATCGCGATGGCAGCCCCTCCGCCGCCGCTGCTGGCGCTCGGCGGCCACCTGAAGAACGCCCCGGGCGTGACGGTCGGCGCCGAGGCGGTGCTCGGGCCGCAACTCGGCGACCTCGACCAGCCGCGCACGCTCGCGGCGCACATGGCCTTGCGCGCGGATCTGTGCCGGATGCACGGCGTCGCACCCAGCGCCGTCGTGTGCGACGCGCATCCCGACGATGTGGCCGGGGCCAGCCGGCTCGGCCTGCCGGTGGTGCGCGTGCAACACCATCTCGCGCACGTCGCCTCGGCGATGGCCGAGCACGGACTGGCTGGCCCGGTCCTCGGCCTCGCCTGGGATGGCGCCGGGCATGGCACGGACGGCACCGTGTGGGGCGGCGAGTTTCTTCTTGTCGAAGGTGCGAAGTGGCGCCGGTTCGCCCGGCTGCTGCCGTTCCCGCTGCCCGGTGGCGACGCCGCCGCGCGGGAGCCGGCGCGCGCCGCCGTGGGCCTGCTCGTGGCCGCCGGCGATGTCGCATGGCCGGAGGAAGTCGGCGGCATGGACCCGGCACCGCTGCGGGCGCTCTGCCGCTCGCGGCACCTGTCGCCGCTCGCCTCCAGCGCCGGGCGGCTGTTCGACGCCGTGGCCTTCCTGCTCGGACTGTGCGCACGCAACACCTTCGAGGGCGAGGCGGCCATGGCGCTGGAAACCTGCGCGGACGGCGCCCGCGATGCTGCCCCCGGCTATCCGTTCGCCCTCGTCGAAGGCGACCCCATGGCGCTCGACTGGCGCCCGGCGCTGCGGGCGCTGCTGGCCGACCTCGCCCGCGACGCGGATCGCCCCGTCATTGCCGCGCGGTTCTACCGCGGCCTGGTGGCGGGGGCGGCCGGTCTGGCGGCTCGGGCCGGGGTGCGCGACATCGTGCTCACCGGCGGTTGTTTCCAAAGCGCGCTGCTGACGGTGCATATGACCGAGGCGCTGGCCGCCGCCGGCCTGCGCGTGCATCGTCACCACCGCGCCCCGCCCGGCGATGGCGGGCTGGCGCTCGGGCAACTCGAATGGGCGCGGCGTTTGGCCGCCGTGGAGTAGCCGCCATGTGCCTCGCCATTCCCGGCCGCCTTGTCGAAGCCGCCGACCTCGGCGACCTGACCGCGACGGGCTGGGTCGATTTCGGCGGCGTGCGCAAGCAGGTCAGCCTCGCCTTCGTGCCGGAGGCGCTGCTGGGCGATTTCGTTCTGGTCCACGCCGGCGTGGCCATCGCGGTGCTGGACGCGGCGGCGGCCGAACGGTTGCTGGCGGACCTCGATGCCGCCGGAGAGATCGCGTGACCGCGGCCCAGCGCGATCCGCGCGCCGTCCGCGGCGCCGCCGAGGCGCTGGCGCGTGTGACGACCCGGCCATGGACCATCATGGAGGTCTGCGGCGGGCAGACCCACGCCATCGTCCGCTTCGGCATCGACGCCATGCTACCGCCCGGCCTGACCCTGGTGCATGGCCCCGGCTGCCCGGTCTGCGTCACGCCGGCCTCGGCCATCGATCAGGCCATCGCGCTGAGCCAGCGCCAAGGCGTCATCCTGTGCAGCTTCGGCGACATGCTGCGCGTGCCCGGCGACACCGGCAGCCTGTTGCAGGCCCGCGCGCGCGGCGGGGATGTGCGCGTGGTGTACGGCCCGCTCGACGCGGTGGAACTGGCCCGCCGCAATCCCCAGCGCGAGGTGGTGTTCTTCGCCGTCGGGTTCGAAACCACGGTCCCGGCGACGGCCCTCGCCGTCAGCCTCGCCGAGCGGCAGGGTGTCGAAAACTTCTCCATCCTGCACAGCCACGTGCTGGTGCCCCCGGCCATGCGCGCGCTGCTCGCGGCCCCGGACAATCGTGTGCAGGGGTTCCTCGCCGCCGGCCATGTCTGCACGGTGATGGGCATGGCCGCCTATGCCCCGATCGCGCGCGCCCACCGCGTGCCGATCGTGGTCACGGGGTTCGAGCCGCTGGACATCCTCCAGGGCCTGCTGCTGTGCGTGCGCCAGTTGGAATCCGGCCGCGCCGAGGTGGAGAACCAGTACGCCCGCGCGGTGCGGCCCGAGGGCAACCGCGCCGCGCAGGATCTGGTCGGGCAGGTGTTCCAGGTGGCGCCGCAGACCTGGCGCGGCCTGGGCGACATCGCCGACTCCGGCCTGCGTCTGCGTCCGGGCTTCGCCCATCGCGACGCCCGGACCCGATTCGGGCTGGCGGACACACCGGCGCCGGCCGCGCCCTCGCCCTGCATCGCGGGCGCCGTGCTGCGCGGCGTCGCCAGGCCGACCGCGTGCCCCGAATTCGGCCGCGCCTGCACGCCGGAACACCCGCTCGGCGCGCCGATGGTCTCCGGCGAGGGCGCTTGCGCGGCCTATCACCGCTATCGCGCGCTAGCGCAATGACCGCCGCGCCGTCGCCCGCGCTGGTCTGCCCGATCCCGCTTTCGGACTATCCCGAAGTCACCATGGCGCATGGCGGCGGCGGGCGGCTGATGCACGACCTGATCGACCGGCTGTTCGTCGCCTCGTTTGCCCCCGGTGCCGCCGGGCCTCGCGCCGACAGCGCCATCCTTGCCCCGCACGGCGGCGAACTGGCCTTCACCACGGACAGCTATGTGGTGCAGCCGCTGGAATTCCCCGGCGGCGACATCGCGCGCCTCGCCGTGTTCGGCACCTGCAACGACCTCGCGGTGTGCGGCGCCGAGCCGCGGCATCTGGCGGTGGCGATGGTGCTGGAGGAAGGATTGTCCGTGGCGACCCTCTGGCGGCTCTGCCGATCGCTCGCGGACGCGGCGGCGAGGGCGGGCGTTGCCGTCGTCACCGGCGACACGAAAGTGGTGGAGCGCGGCCGCGGCGACGGGCTCTACATCACCTCCAGCGGCATCGGCGTGCGTGCCCACGGGCTGCGGCCTGGGGCGGCGCAGGTGCGGCCGGGCGACGCGATCCTGGTCAGCGGCGACATAGGCCGCCACGGCATCGCCGTGCTCGCGGCGCGGGAGGATCTGGGCCTGCGCACCGACATCGTGAGCGACCTGGCACCGCTCTGGCCGGCGGTGGCCGCCCTCCACGCCGCCGGGGTCGAGTTGCACTGGATGCGCGACGCGACGCGGGGCGGGCTTGCGACGGTCCTGGTGGAGCTGGCCGAGGCCACCGGCCTCGGGGTGCGCATCGACGAAGCCCTGATGCCGATCACCGGCGCCGTTGCGGCCGCGTGCGAGTTGTTCGGCTTCGACCCGCTCTATGTCGCCAACGAGGGTTGCATGGCCCTGGTGGTGCCCCAAACCCAGGTAGAGGCGGCGCTCGGCGTGCTGCGGGCTTTGCCGGGCCACGCGGAGGCCGCCGCGATCGGCGGGGTCGTGCCCGCCGGCGACGCGCCCGTGATCGCGCGCGGTGCCGCGGGCGGGGAACGGGTATTGCGCATGCTCAGCGGTGAGCAATTGCCGCGCATCTGCTAGTCTCTCGCCCGCGCCCCCCTCGCTTGCGCCCGCCGCCCCGGCGTCCGATCCTGCGGGCAACGGAAGCGCGGCGCACGAGGAACGGCCAATGGACGAAGATTTTCGCAAGGCAGCCCTGGACTACCACCGCCTGCCGCGGCCGGGGAAACTCGCCATCGAGCCGACCAAGCGCATGGCGACCCAGCGCGATCTGGCGCTCGCCTACTCCCCCGGCGTCGCCGCCGCCTGCCTGGAGATCGCCGCCGACCCGACCACTGCGCACGACTACACCGCGCGCGGCAATCTGGTGGCCGTCATCTCCAACGGCACCGCCGTGCTCGGCCTGGGCAATATCGGCGCGCTCGCCGGCAAGCCGGTGATGGAGGGCAAGGCCGTCCTGTTCAAGAAATTCGCCGGCATCGACGTGTTCGACATCGAGGTGGACCAGCAGGACCCGGACAAGTTCTGCGACGTGGTGGCGGCCCTGGAACCCACCTTCGGCGCCATCAACCTGGAGGACATCAAGGCGCCCGAGTGCTTCGCCATCGAAGCCAATCTGCGCGCGCGCATGGGCATTCCGGTGTTCCACGACGACCAGCACGGCACCGCCATCACCGTCGCCGCCGCCGTGCGCAACGGGTTGCTGTTGCAGGGCAAGCGGCTTGAGGAATGCCGGCTGGTCACCTCCGGCGCCGGCGCCGCCGCGATGGCCTGCGTCGACCTTCTGGTGGCCATGGGCCTCAAGCCGGAAAACGTCACGCTGACGGACATCAAGGGCGTGGTCTATGCCGGCCGCGACGGTGTCGGCGAACGCATGGCGCGCTATGCGCGGGAGACCGACGCGCGCACCCTGCCGGAGGCGCTGCCGGGCGCGGACATCTTCCTCGGCCTGTCCGCGCCGCGCGTGCTCCGGGCGGAATGGCTGTCCTCGCTGGGTCCCAAGCCACTGATCCTGGCGCTGGCCAACCCCGATCCCGAGATCCTGCCCGACGAGGTGCGCGCGGTGCGGCCGGACGCGATCATGGCCACCGGGCGCAGCGACTACCCGAATCAGGTCAACAACGTGCTGTGCTTCCCGTTCATCTTCAGGGGCGCCCTGGACGTGCGTGCCAGCACCATCAACGAGGCGATGCAGCTTGCCGCCGTCGAGGCGATCGCCGAACTCGCGCGCGCCGAGGCGAGCGAGGTGGTCGCCGCCGCCTATGGCGGACACGCGCCGGTGTTCGGCTCCGAGTACATCATTCCCAAGCCGTTCGACCCGCGCCTGATCCTGCACATCGCCCCCGCCGTCGCCCGCGCCGCGATGGCCAGCGGCGTGGCGCGGCACCCGATCACCGATTTCGCCGCCTACAAGCGCGATCTGGAGCGGTTCGTGTTCCGCTCCGGCCAGCTCATGCGCCCGGTGTTCGAGGCGGCAAAGGCCGCCCCCTCGCGCATCGTCTATGCCGAGGGCGAGGACGAGCGGGTGCTGCGCGCGGTGCAGACGCTGGTGGACGACGCCATCGCCGAACCCATCCTGCTCGGCCGCCGCGCGGTGATCGCCGAGCGGGTGCGCGCGATGGGGCTGCGGCTGGACCTGGGCGGCGCGGTGAAGGTGATCGACCCGGCGCAGGACATGGACGTGTTCGGCCCGCTGGTGGCACCGTACCAGCGGCTGGTCGGCCGGCGCGGCCTGCCGCCGGACGCGGCGGCGCGGCGGCTGCAAACCCGCCCCACGGCGGCGGCGGCGATGCTGTTGCAGGCGGGCCTCGCGGATGCCGCGATCTGCGGCGGCACCGGCGACTGGTGGCGGCACATGGATTACGTCCGCCCGGTGATCGCCCGCCGGCCGGACGTCTCGCGCATCTACGCGCTCTCCTGCCTGATCTTGCAGGGCGGCGCCCTGTTCATCTGCGACACCCACATGACGGTCGATCCCACCGCCGAGGAGATCGCCGAGATGACCGTGCTGGCGGCCGAGGCGGTGCGCGGATTCGGGCTGGCGCCCAAGGCGGCGCTGCTGTCGCACTCCAGTTTCGGCGCCAGCAACTCGCCATCCGCGCGCAAGATGCGCCACGCGCTGACCAGCATCCGCGCCCGCGCGCCGGACCTGGAGATCGACGGCGAGATGCACGCGGACGCGGCGCTGAGCGAGGCGATCCGCGACCGCGCGGTACCGGACAGCCGCCTGACGGGCACCGCGAACCTGCTCATCATGCCGAGCCTGGATGCCGCCAACATCGCCTACAACCTGCTCAAGGCGGCGGCGGACGCACTGCCGGTGGGGCCGGTGCTGCTGGGCATGTGCAAGCCCATTCATGTCGTGGTGCCGAGCGTGACCGCGCGCGGCATCCTCAATCTCTCGGCGGTCGCGGCCGGGCAGGCGCACGCGCGGCGCGCGGCGGCGGGATAGCGGCGCGATGCTGCCCCTGCTGCTCGGCGTCGCGGCGCTGGTCGGGCTGATGTTCCTGCTGGGAAAGTTTTCCCGCACGCAGATCGCCACGATGAAGGGCTTCGGCCTCTGGGCGGTACTGATCGGCGGCGTGCTGCTGGCGGTGATGCTGCTGTTGACCGGCCGCGGCGCCGCCGCGGTCGGCGACATCCTCATGCTGGGGCTCGTGCTCTGGCCCTGGCTGAAGCAGCAACTGATGGGCAGCGCCGGCCGCTTCGCCCAGGGCGCCGCGCGGCCGCCGCCACCGCGCCCCGGGCGCAGCGGCATGACGCGCGATGAGGCGCTGGCCGTGCTCGGCCTGCGCCCCGGCGCGGACGAGGCGGCGATCCGGGACGCCCACCGCCGGCTGATGCGCGTCGCGCACCCGGACAATGGCGGCTCGGACTGGTTGGCCAGCCGGCTCAATCAAGCGCGCGATACCTTGCTCGGCTGACGCCGGCGTGCGACCAATTCGGCGTGATCCGACCCGGAGCACCCGCCCGGCGTGAGACGATCGAGCACAGTGAGAGGACAGAGGATCCGTGATCAAGCCGCTGCGCAAGGCCGTCCTGCCCGTTGCGGGCCTGGGCACCCGTTTCCTGCCCGCCACCAAGGCGATGGCGAAGGAAATGCTTCCCGTCGTGGACAAGCCACTGATCCAATACG
>JAKBCB010000527.1 GCA_021808185.1 Pseudomonadota bacterium | reverse complement strand
GTTGTTGTCGGCCACATGGAAATCCGCCAGCCGGTCGCCCGCCGCGCGGATGGCGGCGAACATGTCGGCTTCCTCGATGTTGAGATGGAACGCATCGAGGCAGACGCCGCAATTCGGCCCGACCTGTTGCGCGAGCGCCAGTGCCTGATCGCCGCGATTGAGGAAGTAGGTCTCGAACCGGTTCAGCGGCTCCAGCGCGAGGCGGATGCCGAGCCGTTCGGCCAGGGCATGGACTTCGCGCAGTCCTTCCACGACCCAGTGCCATTCCTGCGCGGGCGCGGCGTCCGGCACCAACTTGCCGACCGTGGTCGGCACCACGGTCACGATGCTGCCGCCGAGGTCGTGGGCGAGGCGGACGACGCTTTGCATGTAGGCCACGGTCCGCGCGCGCCGTGCCTCGTCCGCGCTGGCCAGATTGCGCTCACCGAGCGTGAGCGTGACCGCCCCCCAGCAACGAATGCCATATTCGCGCAGCAATCGCCGTGTTTCGGGAACGTCGTACTGGGCCGGCTCGCCGCTGATTTCGATGCTGGTGAAGCCGAGGCGCTTGATGCGGCGCAGCGTCGTCTCCAGCGTCTCCGCGCGCATCCAGTTATGCGTCGAGAGATGCATGTGGCCTCCCCTGCGATGGCGCCGCGGGATCGGTGCCGGGGCGCTCATTGGATCACCATTCTGGCCGGACCAGAGGTGTCGGCCGGAACGATAGCCGCGTGCCTTGTTCGCGCGCAAGCACGATCCGAGTCCTGTCGTCGCGGGGGCGGCGGGGTCAGAATTCCGTTGCGCGCCGGGCCAAGGTGGTAATACCAATATGGCCGTCCAAGGGGTCCGCGCAGTATAATATCGCCGTCGCCGTAACGAAATGCGGGGCGGAAAAAGGGGAGGCGCCGCATGCTGGTGAACCAGCTGTTCCACATCGCCATCAAATCCGCGAACGTCGAGGCGACGCGGCGGTTCTACGTGGACGTGCTGGGCATGACGCTGGCCAACCGCCCGAATTTCGACTTCCCCGGCTACTGGATCCAGGCGGCGGTGCCCGGCGGCTTCGCGATCTTCCACATCTACGGCGGCTACGCCGCGCTGGAGCCGGACGGCGGCATGGCCAGCGGCACCGGCGTCATCGACCACGTCTCGATCACTGTCGTCGGCTTCGATGAAACGCGCCAGCGGCTGCGCCAATTCGGCTTGCCGTATCGCGAGAACAAGGTGCCGGGCGCCGGGCTGTTGCAGTTGTTCGTGTACGACCCGAGTGCCGTGCTGCTGGAACTCACCTACCTGACGGCGGGCGAGAAGGTGCCGGACTGGGAGATCCCGCCGGCGCTGCAATACCGGCCGGCCGAACGCTTCTTCGATCCTGGGATCTACCGGCAATTCGGCGGCTGACCGGCGCCACGCAAGGGGAACGCGGCACACCACCATGGAACTGGCGATCAGCGACATTGCCAAGCGTTTCGGTGCCGTGGAGGCGTTGCGCGGCGTCTCGCTGACGGTGCAATCCGGCGAGTTCTTCGCCATTCTCGGCCAGAGCGGTGCCGGCAAAACCACGCTGCTGCGCATCATCGCCGGCATCGAGCGCGCGGATGCCGGGCGCGTGATGATCGGCGGGCGCGACATGAACGACCTGCCGGTGCGCGCGCGCGACACCGCGATGGTGTTCCAGACCTTCGCGCTGTATCCGCATCTTTCGACCTTCGAGAACCTCGCCTATCCGCTGCGCGAGATGAAAGTGCCGGCCGAGGAGATCCGCCGCCGCGTCGGCGAGATCGCCGAGATGCTGCGGCTGGGCCACACGCTCGCGCGCAAGCCCAACACCCTCTCGGGCGGCGAGCAGCAACGCTGCGCCATTGGCCGCGCGCTGATCCGCAGGCCCCGGCTGTTGCTGCTCGACGAGCCGCTGACCAACCTCGACGCCAAGCTGCGCCACGACACGCGCGCCGAGTTCAAGCGGCTGCACCGCGAACTTGGCACCACCACCATCGTCTATGCCACGCCCGACCAGTTGGAGGCGCTGAGCATGGGCAGCCGCGTGGGCGTGCTGCGCGCGGGGCGGATCACCCAGGTCGGCACGCCGTTCGCGCTCTACGAAGCGCCGGACGATGCTTTTGTCGCCTCGCTGGTCGGCGATCCGCCGATCAATCTGGTTCCCGGCACGCTGCGCGAGGCGGCCGGCGGGGCCAGTATCGACATGTCCTTCATGGGCCTGGACGCGAAGCCCTGGCGCGCGGCACTCGACGGCTTCGCCGCCGGCAGCAGGCTGACCGTGGGGCTGCGCCCGCAGGCGATCTGGCCGAGCACCGGCAACGAGACCGGGCCGCGCTTTGCCGCCCGCGTGTATCTGACGGAGCCGCTGGGCGACGTGACCATTCTGGACATCCTGGTGCGCGGCGAGACGCGGCTGCGCATGGTGCTGCCGCAGGAACAGGCCTACCGGATCGCGGTGGACGACGAGATCGAATGCGCTGTCGATCCCGACCAGATCTGTCTATTCGCACAGGAAACCGGAACGACCATCCACAGAGACGGGATGGCGCGCCGGGCGGAGGCGGCCGCCTGAGGCAACGGAGACCACGGCCGGCCGAGCAACGAACCAAGGCTGCAACGTCCAAGGGAGTGGAAAAGACCATGCAAGGGCTGAAAGTCAGCTTCGCGGCGGCCGCCATGGCGGCGGGCGCCCTGCTCGGCGGGGCGGCGATGCCGTCCTCGGCGATGGCCAAGGACATCATCATCAACATGGCGGCGCCGGACTGGCTGCCGACCCGCTTCATGCAGGAGGAGTTCAACCGCTCCTACAAGGCTAAAAGCGGCAACAACGTCAAACTGGTCATCGACTTCATCCCGTGGCCGAGCTTCTACCAGCGCGTTGCCGCCTCGCTCAGCTCGGGCGAGAAGAAATACCAGATGATCGTCACCGACAGCCAGTGG
>JAKBCB010000526.1 GCA_021808185.1 Pseudomonadota bacterium | reverse complement strand
AGCGTTTGGCGCCGCGGCAGCGGTTGCGGTATGACCCCCCGCGTGTCCCCGTAGCTCAGCAGGATAGAGCACAGGATTCCTAATCCTGGGGCCGTGGGTTCGAATCCCGCCGGGGACGCCAATTCGGAACAGAATTGCGAACGCTCATCGGCGCCGGGCGCGCGTACCGTTGTCACGCATCAGGCGCGCCATGCGTCACCGGCCCACCGCCAGGCCCTGATCGCGCAGTTCGCGGGACAAGCGCGGTCTGCCGTAGGTGCCGTTCGACAGCGCAAAGGCGGCGCGGACACCCGCCAGCAGCACCATGTCCAGAATTTCAGGGGCAACACGATCAAGCCATAGCCGGGCGCTTTCGGGCAGATGGGGCATGTGTCACGCCTTCGCCGCGTCGAGGAAGCGCAACGCAGCCGCCTCATCCTGCTCGATGGCGATTTCGACGGCGCGCTTGGCGGCGTCCAGCAGTGCAGCGGCGCGGGCCTTGGCTGCACGAGAACGCACGACTGAATCTTTCACGGCGTCGGCCGTTCGCTGGTCGGGTGGCGCGAATGGCAGGTTCAGCAAATCCGATTCCGATATGGCCGGATACATGCTGGCGCTTGTGTGCAGGTCCATCAGTTCGCAGATCAGCGGCAACCGCAGATAGGTAAGAAGGACCTCCGGTGTGACGCGCTGCGGCTCAAGGACAACGAAGCCGGACGAGCAGACAAATCCGTCCTGCGGCGGCTCGATCAGTGCCGAGAGACGCCGGATCGGCCGCACTGTGGAGGTGATGACGTCGCCGGCGCGAACGTGCCAGGTAGCGTCCGCGTTGGTGGTGGAAATTTCCTGAGCGGATCGGTGTAGGCGGAGGTGGCCATCGGATCGGCTGGCTAAGGTGGAGTTGCGAGGCTTCACCCTGACGCCGAGAGGACCCGATGACCGAGGAGAGACTACCGCTGGCCGAGCTGCTGGCGAAGGCTGGCGACGGCGATTTCCTGCGCAGCGTGGCGGAGGCCGTCGTACAATTGCTGATGGAGACGGATGTGGAAGGGGTGATCGGCGCTGGCCGCCATGAACGCAGCTGCGAGCGCACGACCTACCGCAACGGCTATCGTGACCGGACGCTGGACACTCGGCTCGGGGCCTTGCAGCTGCGCATCCCCAAGCTGCGGCAAGGCAGCTATTTCCCGCCATTCCTGGAGCCGCGGCGTATGTCGGAGAAGGCGCTGGTGGCGGTGATCCAGGAAGCCTGGGTGGGTGGCGTCTCGACCCGGCGCGTGGACGATCTGGTGCAGGCGATGGGGCTGGCGGGGATCAGCAAGAGCACCGTCAGCAAGCTGTGCAAGGACATCGACGAGCGGGTGAACGCCTTCCTCGACCGCCCGCTGGCCGGCGAGTGGCCGTATCTGTGGCTGGACGCCACCTACCTCAAGCAGCGCGAAGGTGGCCGCATCGTCTCGGTCGCGGCGATAATCGCCGTGGCGGCCAACACCGAGGGCCGGCGGGAGATCGTCGGCCTGCACATCGGCCCGTCGGAAGCCGAGACGTTCTGGAGCACCTTTCTCAAGAGCATGCTGCGTCGCGGCCTGCGCGGCGTGAAGCTCGTCATCTCCGACGCGCACGAAGGGCTGAAGGCGGCGATCCGGCGCGTCATGGGCGCTTCCTGGCAGCGTTGCCGCGTGCATTGGATGCGCAACGCGCTGGCCTACGTGCCGAAGGGCCAGCAGAGCATGGTCTCGGCCGCCCTGCGCCAGGCCTTCATCCAGCCCGACCGCACCGGCGCCGCGCAGACGCTGCGCCACGTCGGCGACCAGCTCCGGGCGAAATGGCCGAAGCTTGGCAACTTCATCGACGACAGCGAGGCCGACGTGTTGGCCCACTTGGACTTCCCCACCCAGCACCGCACGAAAATCCACAGCACCAATCCGCTTGAAAGGCTGAACAAGGAGGTGAAGCGACGCGCCGATGTCGTCGGCATCTTTCCCAACGAGGGTGCCATCATCCGCCTGATCGGCGCCGTGCTGCTGGAGGCCAATGACGAGTGGCAGCTCCAGCATCGCTACATGCAGACCGAGCCGATGGCGGAACTGACACCCCAGATGATCGATGCCCTGCCCACTCAGATTGCCACCGTGGCCGCATGACCCAGGGCCACCTCAGCTACACCAGATTTTCCACCACGTTGACGGACGCGACCAGCCGGCGACCCGACCGGAGGGTTCCATCCGATCGGGTATGGCGGTCGACAATATAAAGGCTGGAGCAACTTCGGGGCCGGTCTGATGGAGCCCGCCGGTCCGGGCGGACCGGCGACCGCCCGACCGGCGTCTGCTCGATCGGGGGCTGGGCTAGAAGATGCGGCGCAGGGTGCTGATGCCGGCGCCCAGGCCGTTGAAGTAGAATTTCCAGTCATTGGCGTTCTTTTCGCCGAACACGAAGCCGAGGAAATTGCCGGAATAGGTCGCCCGCTCCAACTGGCCGCCGATCAGCGTGTTGGCCGGCAGCCCCATCGGGTTCTGGCCCAGCATGTTGAGCGTGATCGTGCGCTTGGCGAGGTTGTTGGCGGCGGCGTCGTCGGCGCTGGTGTTGGAGTTGGTGTGAAACAGCACCGGGCTGTCGCGCGGGCCGGCGACGTAGATGTTGCAGCCCGTCAGCGGCCCGGTGAAGGCGATCGTCGCGGCGTTGTCCATGCGCGTGTAGGTGCAGTAATCGGGCTGCCACGGCAGGTAGCGGACGCCCATGTCGCGGCCGGGGTTGCGGGTGATCATGATGGTGGCGGCGGTGCCGGCGGACTGCACCTCCATCTTGAAATTCGTGCCCTCGGGGAAGGCCTTGGTGTTCGGCAGCGGTCCGGCCGCGCAGTCGTCGATCGGCGCCTGCTGGCCGGGGCCGCCCATATAGGCGAGCTGGACGCGGTATTGCCGCATGAAGCTGCAGACAT
>JAKBCB010000525.1 GCA_021808185.1 Pseudomonadota bacterium | reverse complement strand
TCGTCCACCGCCTTGGGGATCACGTCGAAATACAGCCTCTTGGCGCGCTGCGGCTGGTTGAACATGAACTGCGCGAGGCTTTCCGGCGGGGCGTAGCGCAGCCATTCCTCGACCGAAAGGCCGTTGCCCTTGCTCTTGCTGATCTTCTGGGCGTTTTCGTCCAGGAACAGTTCGTAGGTGAAGCCTGCGGGCGGCTCGCTGCCCAGGATGCGGCAGATGCGGCCGGACAGGCGCACGCTGTCGATCAGATCCTTGCCCGACATTTCGTAGTCGATGCCCAGCGCGTGCCAGCGCATCGCCCAGTCGGCCTTCCATTGCAGTTTCGCGTGCCCGCCCGTGACCGGAGTCTCGAACCAGGTCCCGTCCTCGGGATCGCGCCACGCGATCGTCCCCGCCGTGGGGTCGAGCTTCTCCACCTTCACCTGCATCACCACGCCCGTGCGCGGATGCAGCGGCAGGAACGGCGAGTAGGTCGCCTGCCGCTCCGCCCCCAGCGTCGGCAGGATGACGGCGACGATCTCCTCGTGCAGCGCCAGCACGCGCAGCAGCGCCGCGTCGAACCTGCCTTCGCGGTAGTACTGCGTGGAGGACGCGAATTCGTACTCGAACCCGAAGCCATCGAGGAACGCCCGCAGCCGCGCGTTGTTGTGGGCGCCAAAACTGTCATGCGTGCCGAACGGGTCCGGCACGCGCGTCAGCGGCTGGCCGAGATGCGCCTGGAGCAGCTCCTTGTTCGGCACGTTGTCCGGCACTTTGCGCAGACCATCCATGTCGTCGCTGAACGCGATGAGGCGGGACGGCTTGCCCGTCAGGGTCGTGTAGGCGTGGCGGACCCACGAGGTGCGCGCCACCTCCCCGAAAGTGCCGATATGCGGCAGGCCGGAGGGACCGTATCCGGTCTCGAACAACGCCTCCCCTCCCCCGGACGCGGCGAGGCGCTGGGCGACTTTCGCCGCCTCCTCGAACGGCCAGGATTTCGGCGGTGTCGGCGGAGCGTTTCGGACTGTGTCGGACATTGGGCGGAAGCTATGGACGGGGCGATGCTTGGTCAATCGGCCGACACACATATAGTGCATCCATGTCCGATCCCGCCCCGGCGCGCGCCGCGAGTCGTCTGATGCTGCCGGATGCGCCCTACGTGGTGGCCGGCGTCGGGCGCGCCTGCGTGCTGACCCCGGACGGCGAGGTGCTGGACCTGCCGGCGGACGAGGCCGGGCGCGCGCTGCGCCACCTGCCGCCGCCGGTGCTGGTGCACGCACCGGCCACGCTGCGCCGGCTGGGCTTGCGCGGGATGCCGACGCTGGACCTGCTGGAATTGTTCGCCTTCGTCCACCCGGCCCGGCCCGTGGCGCCGACCCCGCGCGGGATGGCGCTGGCGCTGGATTTTCCCGCGCCGGCCGGGCTGGAAGCCGCCTGCCTGCTGCTCGCGGACATCACCCGCGCGCTGCTCGCGCATCTGGCCGCCGGGCAGGACGCGCCGATCAACCGCGACGCCGCGGGCCTCGCCGCCCGCATGGGGCAGGCCGGGTGGGGGTTCGCCCGCTTCGTCACCCACGCCCTCGGGAAGCCGGGCGCCGCCGCCGATCCGGGCGCGTTGCGAGTCTGGAAGCGGCTTGCCGAGTGGGAAGACGAGGGGCCCCCGCCGCCGCCAACATCGCTGCCGGTCGCGCCCGGTGAGGCGCGCGGTCGCCTTGCCGCCATGCTCGGCGCCGGTTCGGAGCAACGGCCCGGCCAGTCCGACTACGCCGCCGCCGCCGCCGCCGCCTTCGCGCCCCGCGAACGGCGCGGCGACCCGCATCTGGTGCTGGCCGAGGCCGGCACCGGCACCGGCAAGACGCTGGGCTACATCGCCCCCGCGAGCCTGTGGGCGGAGCGCAACAAGGGTGCTGTGTGGATCTCCACCTTCACCCGCCACCTGCAACGCCAGATCGACGGCGAGCTGTTCCGCCTGTTCCCCGACCCCGCCGAGCGGCGCGCGCGCGTGGTGGTGCGCAAGGGCCGGGAAAACTATCTGTGCCTGCTCAACCTGGAGGACGCGCTGACCGCCGCCTTGTCCGGCGCCGCGCCCGCCACGCTGGTGCCGCTCGGCCTGCTGGCGCGCTGGGTGCTGGCGACCAACGACGGCGACATCCAGGGCGGCGACCTGCCCGGCTGGTTTTCCGACCTGTTCGGCGCCGGCCTGCTGTCCGGCGTCGCGGACCGGCGCGGCGAGTGCATCCATTCGGCCTGCGCGCATTGGAAGAAATGCTTCGTCGAGCACACCATCCGCCGCGCGCGGGGGGCCGATCTGGTGGTCGCCAACCACGCGCTGGTGATGGCGCAGGCGGCCTGGGGCGGGATCGACGACGCGACCGTGCCGGTGCGCTACGTGTTCGACGAAGGCCACCATTTGTTCGACGCGGCGGACAGCGCATTCTCCGCCGAGTTGTCCGGCATGGAAGCCGCCGAACTGCGCCGCTGGCTGCTGGGGGCGGAGGGCAGCCGCTCCCGCGCGCGGGGGTTGCGCCGGCGGGTCGAGGAACTGGTGGCCGAGCGGCCGGAGTTGTCCACCCCGCTGGACGCGGCCTTGCAGGCGGCGCGCGCGCTGCCGGGGCCGGGCTGGGCCTCGCGCCTGACCGACGAATTCTTCGACACCGCGGGTGGCGAGCCGGGCCAGACCAACCCGACCGAGGCGTTCCTGCGCATCGCCCGAAGGCAAGTGCTCGCGCGCCAGCAGGGCGACGGCGAACCCAGCCCGTTCAGCCTGGAATGCGACCTGTTCCCGGTCCTGCCCGACCTGCCGGACGCGGCGGAAACGCTCGCGCGGGCGCTGGGGCGGCTGGCCGCGCCGATCAAAACGCTCGTCGAGCGGCTGGCCGCGCGGCTGGAGGACGAGGCGGCCGATCTGGACGAGGCCGCGCGCGGCCGCATCGAGGCCGCATGCCGC
>JAKBCB010000524.1 GCA_021808185.1 Pseudomonadota bacterium | reverse complement strand
CAGCGACACCGTTGTTCGAATGTTTCCGGAAGCGGACATGCGATGCGGCCGAAAGTCGGCCACTTCGCGGCGTCACCAGGCTCTCAGGAATACACCTTCCTCAACATGAGCCGTCTGATACTCCACCACGCGATACGGTTTGCCAAAACCTCTCAGATAATCCGGGTCTTTGATCGTGTGCCCGGTAGAGTCGAATTTGCACCGGTACCCGAAACCTCTCATTCCCCACGCATACAAGTCGTCCTGCGGATATATCATCCTGCGCCAATGACCTGGGCAGCCAGGCGATGCCGTGACCCTGTCGCGCCATGGTCTGCAACGCGGCGGCCAGGGGGGAGGTGAAGGTTGTATCGAGCGGGAGGTCCTTGCTCGGCGCACAGCCCGCCTGCTCCAGAATGCGGCCCAAGCCGGAACTGGCGCTGTAGGCCAGATAGCGCACCGGCGGGCTGGCTGCGTCGGGCAGATCGAACAATGCCGCACCGCTGGCATCCACCGCCGAGACCGGCACGAGGTGATCGGTGCCGACGACGACGTAGGCAAACCGTGCCGTCTCAAAACGCTCGGCGAGGCCCGGATGATGGTGGCAGAGCAGGAAATCGGCGTCGCCCGCCAGCAGAATCCGCTCACAGGCCGCCATGGTGTCCGATACCAGATTGAGCGTACCCAATGCCTCCAACGGCGCCACCTTGCGCACCCAACCGGGAAAGAAGGTGAAGGAGAGCGCATGGGTGGCCGCAATCGTCAGCGCCGCCTGCTCGCGCCCGGCCGCCTTCAAGGCGCTCCGCCGTGCCTGCCGCAGATCGCGGGTGATGTCGGCGGCCCGGCTGAGCAGAGATTCGCCCGCCGCCGTGAGTGTCACCGCGTGCGGCGAGCGGCGCAGCAGCGGCGCGCCGATCCAGGCTTCGAGCGATTGGATGCGTCGGCTGAATGCCGGCTGCGTGACATGCCGCTCCTCCGCCGCCCGCGAGAAATTGCGGTGTTCGGCCAGAGCGACGAAATCATCGAGCCAGTTTAAATCCATCGACAATGCCGATTTTGCATCATGGGGGCAAAACTTAGCATTGGGCTTTTAGCCCGTCATCTCCGAATTTGGCGCTCAAGGCGGCGACAAACAGGCGAATCCGGGATGCGAGAGCAAATGTGATGCGTGTTTCGTGGCTCCGGCCGCTCTACGTGCAAGTTATCATCGGCATCATGGTCGATGCGGGTATGGGCCTGCTCTGGCCCGGCATTGCCGTCACTCTGCACCCGATGGCTGACGGCTTCATCAAGCTGATCAAGATGCCGCTCGCCCCGGTGAGCTTCGCAACCGTGGTGCTCGTCACCGCCAAGATGTGCGACATCAAGGAGGTCGGCCGCATCGGGGTGCGGGCGCCGGGGTGGCCTTCACCATTGGCCGCTACGGTTCTGCTGCTCGGCGTGGACCGCTTCATGAATGACGCCTGCGCGGTGGTGAACCTCATCGGCAACAGCCTCGCCACCATCGCCGTCGCCCGCCGGGATAACGCGCTCGACCTCGACCGGCTGCGTCAGGCGATCGCCGAGCAGCGCGGCGAACTTCCCTCCTCCAACACCGCCGACGTCTGACGCCGGCACCATATCCAATCCAAGGAGTCATCAGACCATGCGTGTCGTTGATGTTCGCGAGACCACCCAACCGATTTCGTCCCCTATCCGCAACGCCTATATCGACTTCACCAAGATGACCACGAGCCTCGTTGCTGTCGTCACCGACGTGATCCGCGATGGCCGGCCAGTGGTGGGCTATGGCTTCAACTCCAATGGCCGCTATGGCCAGGGTGGGCTGATCCGCGAGCGGTTCCGCACCCGCATCTTGGAAGCCGATCCGGAGAGCCTGCTCGACGCTATGCGCGACAATATCGACCCGGCCAAGGTGTGGGCGGCGATGATGTCCAACGAAAAGCCGGGCGGGCATGGCGAACGCTCGGTGGCCGTCGGCACGCTGGACATGGCGATCTGGGATGCGGTGGCAAAGATCGAGGGCAAGCCGTTGTTCCGCCTGCTCGCCGAACGCCATGGCCGCGAAGCTGACCCCAGCGTGTTCGTCTATGCGGCGGGTGGCTATTACTATCCGGGCAAGGACAACTCGGCCCTGCGCGCCGAGATGCGTGGCTATCTCGACCGTGGCTACAACGTGGTGAAGATGAAGATCGGTGGCGCCACGATCGCCGAGGATCAGGCGCGGATCGAATCCGTGCTCACCGAAATCGGCAGCCAAGCGCAACTGGCGGTGGACGCCAATGGCCGCTTCGATCTGGAAACCGGCATCTCCTATGCCAAGATGCTGCGCGACTATCCGCTGTTCTGGTACGAGGAAGCAGGCGATCCGTTGGATTACGCGCTGCAGGCGGCTTTGTCGGAATTCTACCCCGGCGCGATGGCTACCGGCGAGAATCTGTTCAGCCACCAGGATGCCCGCAATCTGCTGCGCTATGGCGGCATGCGGCCGGATCGGGATTGGCTGCAATTCGACTGCGCGCTGTCCTACGGCCTGGTTGAATACCTGCGCACGCTGGAGGTGCTTAAGCAATTCGGCTGGTCGCCAAACCGCTGCATTCCGCATGGCGGGCATCAGATGTCATTGATGATCGCAGCCGGTCTGGGGCTTGGCGGCAATGAGAGCTACCCTGACCTGTTCCAGCCCTATGGCGGCTTCCCGGATGGCGTGCGGGTGGAGAATGGCCGTGTGACGATGCCGGAACTGCCGGGCATCGGCTTCGAGGGCAAGAGCGACCTGATCAAGGTGATGCGCGAACTGTCTGCCTGACCGCGGAATTGCTGACCGGCTGCGATCACGTGGCCGGTCAGCAATCGAGCCTAGGCCTACAGCCGACGGTCCCCTTTCGACCCGTCGGAGACATTCGAACTGACCCACCGCCCTATTTTCCCCGGCCCGGAACCCTGCCAT
>JAKBCB010000523.1 GCA_021808185.1 Pseudomonadota bacterium | reverse complement strand
CAGGACAGCGTGACCGGGGAGCCGAACGGCGACAGCAACGTGCTGGTGGGCGACCAGTCCGCCGGCAACGGCACGCTCAACGTGACCGCCGGCGGCGTGTTCGATGCCGGCGGCGGGCGGCTTTCCATCGGCAACCTGGGCAGGGGCACGCTGGCGGTGACCGCCGGCGGCACGGTGCTGGCGGCGAGCACCGAATACAGCGACCTCGAAGCGGCGGTGATGCTCGGGCTGACCGCCGGGTCCGCGGGCGTCGCGACGATCGACGGCACCGGCTCCCTGCTGCGCAGCGTGGGCGCCGTCACCGTCGGCGATCAGGGCAGCGGCACGCTCACGGTCAGCAACGGCGCGACCGTCGAGGCGCCGGGGACGCAGCCGAACGGCGACGCCAACGTGGTGATCGGCCTCTCGGCAGGCGGCAGCGGGATGGTCAACGTGACCGGCGCGGGGGCGCTGCTCAACGCCGGGCCGGCGCCGATCCTGGTGGGGGATGCCGGCAGCGGCGTCGTGTCGATCAGCACCGGCGGCATGGTCGAAAGCTCGGCGGCGCAGGGGACCGGCGGGACGCCCGACATCGCGCTGCTGGTCGGCTACAGCGGCACCGGCCTGGTCATGCTCGACGGCGCCGGCGCCTCGCTGTCCGTCGATGGCCGGGCGGAGATCGGCGTCGGCGCCGCCGGCAGCCTGCAGGTCAGCTTCGGCGCCACCGCGAGCGTTGGCGGCACCAACGACGGCGGCATCGGGCTGATCGTCGGCGGCACGCTGGCCCCCGGCAGCGTCGCCCTGGTGGCTGGCCTGATGACGGTCAGCGACAATGCCGTGGTCGATGCCAACGGCGGCATCCTGGCGATCGACGGTGGCATCCTGTCGATCGGCGGCGACCTGACGCTGAACGGCGGCAGCCTCAATGTCGATTCCACCAGCCAGGTCAGGATCGGCGGGCTTGCGCCTTTAGGCGCACAGGTCGGGGTGCTCTCGACGCTCAGCGGCTGGGGCAGCGTGGTCACGCCCACCCTGGCGGACTTTGGCAGCATCGTCGCCAGCGGCGGCACGCTGAACCTGCAAGGCGGCCTGGTGGGCCCCGGCGCGCTGCACATCGCGGCGGGGGCGACGCTGATCCTCAACCAGCCCGATGTGGGCGTTCCGGTCACCTTCGATACGCCCGGCGGCATGCTGCAATACGACGTGGCGGGCACCATCAGCGGCCTGACCATCGATGACTTCGCGCCCGGCGACACCATCCAGTTGGTCGGCCTCGCGGGCGCCAGCGCCACCACCACCAGCGCCGGCGGCATGACCACGCTCGATCTCGGGCCGGCCGGCAGTGTCATCTTCGTCGGCAGCCCGGCGCTGACGTTCAACAGCAGCAGCGGCGACATCGTCGCCTGCTTCGCCGCCGGCACCCGCCTCGCCGCCGGGTCCGGCACGGTGCCGGTGGAGGAGGTGCGGGCGGGCATGCACCTGCGCACCGCAAGCGGCGCGCTGCGCCCGGTGCGCTGGGTCGGCCGCGCGCACATCGACCTCGCGCGCCATCCCGAACCCTGGCGCGTCGCGCCCGTGCGCATCCGCGCCGGCGCCTTCGCCGACGGCGTGCCGTCGCGCGACCTGCTGCTGTCGCCCGATCATGCCGTGCTGGTCGGCGACGCGCTGGTGCCGGTGCGCGCGCTGCTGAACGGCGCCACCGTGGCGCAGGAAGCGCGACGCGGCACCGTCGCCTATTACCACGTCGAACTCGACGCGCATGACGTGCTGCTGGCGGAGGGGCTGGCGGCCGAAAGCTATCTGGAGACGGGCAACCGCCACGCCTTCGCCAATGCCGGCGCGCTCGCCATGCTGCACCCGGATTTCGCGCCGCACGCGCCGCGCACGCTGAATGGCGCGGCGGTCGTCGCCGAATGCGCCCGCCTGCGCGCCCGCGCGCAGGCGCTCGGCCATGTCCGCAGCAACGATCCGGCGCTGCGCGTGCTGGCGGATGGCGCCGCGTGCGCGGTGCGCGGCGCGCCGGGCGACTGGCGGGTGACGCTGCCGCGCGGCACGCGCCATGTGCGCCTGCTGTCGCGCGCACTGGTGCCGGAACATGCCGACCGCAGCATCGACGACCGCCGCCGCCTCGGCCTCGCGCTCACCGCGCTCACGCTCAACCGCCGCGCGATCGCGCTGGACGATGCACGCCTCGCCAGCGGCTTTTACGCCCCCGAAGGCGGCTGGCGCTGGACCGACGGCGACGCGCTGCTGAAGCTCCCCCCATTGCCGCGCGCCGCCACGCTCGGCGTGCAGGCGGCGCTGTGGGCGAACTACTGGGTGGCGCCGTCGCCGCGCCGCGCCACGCGAACCGGTTGACGCTCCCCCCGGGTCGGAGGACGGTGGCCGCGTCCGAACGGACACGCCGTTCAATGACGCGGAGGATCGTTGCCATGAACCCGCCCACCGGCACTGCCGCGGAGCCGGTCCTGCAGGGCCTCGATCACCTGATCCCGGACCTTGAAGCGCTCTACAAGGACGTTCACGCGCACCCGGAACTGTCGATGCAGGAGACGCGGACCGCCGCGCTGGCGGCGGCCCGGCTGCGCGCCGCCGGGTTCGAGGTGACGACCGGGATCGGCAAGACCGGCGTCGTCGGGCTGCTGCGCAACGGCGAGGGTCCGACGGTGATGCTCCGCGCCGACATGGACGGTCTGCCGATCGCGGAAGCGACCGGCCTGCCCTATGCCAGCACCGTCCGGGTCAAGGACCAGGACGGGGCAATGGTGCCCGTGGGCCATATGTGCGGGCATGACATGCACGTGACCTGGCTCGCCGGCGCGGCGGCGTTGTTCGCGCAGACGCGCGCGGCGTGGCAGGGCACGCTCATGGCGGTGTTCCAGCCCGGCGAGGAAACCGCGCAGGGCGCGCAGGCCATGATCGATGACGGGCTGTTCCGGCATTTCCCGCAGCCCG
>JAKBCB010000522.1 GCA_021808185.1 Pseudomonadota bacterium | reverse complement strand
GCTCTCGGCCTCGATTCGCCCGGCCACGCGCAGCATGAACGGCGGCTTGCCCGCCGGCTGGGTGTTGAAGCTGCCGCTGAAGCCGCCATCCGCCGCGATCTTGCCCGCGATCGTCAATACCCCGTCACCGGGCGCGAAGGTGAAGCTGTCGGCCTGCCGCGCCAGGGTCGCCGCCGCCAGCCCGCAGCCGGGCAGCGCCCCGGTGTAGCGCAGCGGATGCGGCGCGGGCTTGCCGCACCCCGCCAGCGCCATCGTGGCCCACGCCACCGCCCACCAGCCCCGCATCGCCGCCTCCCCGCCGTAAGCGGACTGGCGTAGCGCGCGGCGCGGCGTGGGGCCAGCCGGTTGCGCCGGCCTCAGCCCAGCAGCGCCACCGCGCGCGCCAGTTCCGCCGCCCCGATCTCGTGCGCCCGGCCTTGCGCGATCATCACCTCCACGGCGGCGCCGGCGGCGGCGAACACGCGGGCCGTCTCCCGCACCCGCGCCTCCGGCACGAATTCGTCCACGTCGCTGCCGCTGGCCAGCACCGGCACCCCCGCGATGCCGCGCGGCACCGCCCAGACGGTGCCCGGCGGGCCGATCAGCCCGCCGGTCCAGACGAACGCCGCGCGATAGGCCCGCCCGCGCCGCGCCAGCAGCTCCGCCGTCATGCACGCGCCTTGCGAGAACCCGGCCAGCACCGTCCGCCCCGGCGGCACGCCCGACGCCTCCAGCCCGTCCAGCAGATCGCACAGCCGGACGAGCGACTGCGACAGCTTCGGCTCGTTGGCCGGCAGCGGTTGCAGGAAGCTCAGCGGATACCAGGAATTGCCCTCGGCTTCCGGCAGGATGCAGTGCCCGCCGCCCGCCGCCAGCCGCGCCGCCGCCGGGCGCATATAGTCGGGCGACTGCCCGCGCCCGTGCAGCACCAGCGCCACGAACCGCGCGGCCTGCATCGGCGGGCCAAGGGTCAGGTCGGGCATGGCATTCGCCTCGCTTGCCGCGCCCGCTCCGACATCGGCGCGCCCCCGGCCCCCGTTACCGCCCCGTCGCGTGCGCCGGGACCACGATGGGTTCCAGCGGTGCCACGATCTCCGCCCGGCGCGGCTCGAACCATGGCGGCAGGTGCAGTTTCTCGCCCAGATGCTCCTTGGTCTCGTCGATCTCGAACCCGATATCCGAGGTCGCGATTTCCACCAGCACGCCGCCCGGCGAGCGGCAGTAGATCGAGTGGAAGTAATTGCGGTCCTTTATTTCCGACACATCCGTGTAGCCCAGCCCCTCCAGATGCGCCTTCACCGCCGTCTGTTCGGTCTCGGTCGGCACGGCGAGGGCGACGTGGTGCACCAGCCCCTGCGCGAACTGCCAGCCGCCCTGCCGGCGCTCCGGCTCGGCCACCAGCTCGATGGTCTTGCCCGGCCCGCCGCCGGCGATGCCGTAGCGGGTATGCTTGCCGTCCGTCGCGACCTTCACGAAGCCCAGGCCCTCGGTCAGGAAGCGCTCCATCTCCTCGGTGTCCTGCACCGACATGGCGACGGAGTGGAACCCGCGCACGGCGACATCGGCCGAGATGTCCGCCGTCGTCCAGCCCTCGCGCGTGTCGGCGGGGTCTTCGATCACCTCGAAGCCCAGGCCCGCGGGGTGGGTGAAGGTGGCGCAGCGCTGGCCGAAGCGTTCGGTGATCGCGCCGGAGGCGAATTGCAGCCGCTTGAACCGCTCGGCCCAGAACTTCGCGGCGCCCTGCGGCACCGTCAGCCCCGTGGTCTTGACCTGGCCCGAGCCCTGCCGGCCGGTGAAGCCCGCCTGGCGGAACGGGAACGTGGTCATCACGCTGCCGATCTCGGCGTTTTTGTTGCCGTAGTACAAGTGATAGATCGGCTTGGTGCCGTCGAACAGCACGGTCTGCTTGATCATGCGCAGACCCACGGCGGTGGTGAAGAAGTCCACGTCCTCCTGCGCGCCCGATGCGCCGCTGGTGACATGGTGAATACCGGTGATGCCGAGATCCATATGAGTCGCCTCCCTGCCCCGTCGTCGCGGGATTCTGTTCCGGCCGGAACTTTATCAGCGGCGCGGCGCGGCGCAAGGGGGGGGCGGCCTGTCGCGCCCCGGCGAATCCTGCTTACCTCAGCCCCGCATCACCCCCCCAACATCACCACAGGGAAGCAATCGGACATGGACATGCCGCGCACGGATCTGGGCGAATCGACGGACATCGCGGCGGTGGCCGCGCTGCTCTCGGTCGCGGGGCTGGATGTCGTCGATATCGGCTGCGGCCCCGGCGCGCAGGCGCGCGAGCTGGCCGCCATGGGCGCCCGCGTGCTGGGTGTCGAGCCGGACCCAATCCAGGCCGAAAAGAACCGCGCGGCGCCCGCCACCGAGGGGCTGCGCTTCATCGAGGCGACCGCGCAGCACCTGCCGCTGCCCCCGGCGAGCGTGGACGGGGTGTTCTTCTTCCGCTCGCTGCATCACGTGCCCATCGCGCAGATGCCGGCCGCCCTGGCCGAAGCCGCGCGCGTGCTGCGCCCGGACGGGTTCCTGTGCGTGGTCGAGCCGGCGATGACCGGCACGCATTTCCCGGTCATGCGCCCGTTCCACGACGAAACCATCGTGCGCAACGCGGCCCAGGCCGCCCTGGCCGCGCCGCGCGCCGGCGGGTTCCGCGAAATGCGTCTGTACCGCTACGCGCAGCACCCGCGCTACCCGGAGTTCGCCGCGATGGTGGCGCGCGTGACCGGCCAGACCTTCAACAGCATCCGCCGCGAGCAGGTCGAAACGGATGAAGTGCGCGCGCTGTTCGAGGCCGGGCGCACGGACCAGGGCGACTATGTGTTCGAGCAGCCGATGCTGCTCGATCTGTATCGCGGCCCCCTGCCGGCTCAGCCGCCGACGTAGCGCGCGCAGTCCGGCATGGGCGTGCCCTCGCGGATGATGACGGTCTCCTCCGGGAAGGGCTG
>JAKBCB010000521.1 GCA_021808185.1 Pseudomonadota bacterium | reverse complement strand
TCCATGCCCTCGCCGGCCGCCCGCATGTGGTCGGCCCGCTGGTCAACGTGTTCAACGAGGGCACGCTCGCCTACGTCGTCCGCCTCGGCGCGGTGCGCGTGGCCCCGCCGCCCGAGGTCAGCGAGGCGGGGCTGGGCATTTTCGTAAAACACGCCGCCGGAGTGGAGATCGAGGCGACCGTGTTCGGCCGGCAGACGCTCTCGGTCGCGGCCCGCTGCTACCATGCGCGCTCGCGCGGATTGCACCGGGACAACTGTCAGTTCGTCTGCGAGCAGGACCCGGATGGCCTGCCGGTCACGACGCTGGACGGGCAGCCCTTCGCCGCCGTCAATGGCACGCAGACCATGTCGCACGGCTATGTCGCGGGGGTCGCCGATCTGGACCGCCTCGCCAGCCTCGGTGTCCGGCGCTTCCGGCTGATGCCGCAGGATGTGGACATGGTCGCCGTCGCCCGGCTGTACCGCGACGCGCTGGACGGTCGCGCCGAACCGCCGGACGCGCTCGCGCGCCTGCGGGCGCTGACCGGCGCGGTGCCGTTCGTGGACGGTTACGCGCGCGGCCGGGCCGGTCTGGAATGGTCGGGCACAGCCGTGCCGGCCGGCTGACGCGGCCATGGCAGGCCGGCACCGGGCGCTCCTGGCCGATGCGGCCCAGCCATGCCGGATCGCGAGCCAATCCGTGCGCGCCGGGCTTGCAATTTCGCCTCCGCGAAGGCACATCACCGCCTAGTAACCCGGCCCGTGGGTCGGAAGTGGGTGGGTGCGCGGACCGATCGGACCGCGTCGCCCTCCTGTTGTGTGCCCATTGGGCTATTGGAGGCCATCGTGTCCGGAACGCCGCTCGACAAGATCCGCAATATCGGTATTACCGCGCATATCGACGCGGGCAAGACCACCACGACCGAGCGCATCCTGTATTACACGGGCGTGTCGCACAAGATCGGCGAGGTTCACGACGGCAACACCACGACCGACTACATGGAGCAGGAGCGCGAGCGGGGCATCACCATCACCTCCGCCGCGGTGACGTGCGAGTGGAAGGACCACCGCATCAACATCATCGACACGCCCGGCCACATCGACTTCAACATCGAAGTGAACCGCAGCCTGCGCGTGCTCGACGGCGCCGTGTTCATCATCGAGGGCGTGGCCGGCGTGCAGCCGCAGTCCGAGACCAACTGGCGCCTCGCCGACCGCTACAACGTGCCGCGCATCATCTTCATCAACAAGCTGGACCGCACCGGCGCCGATTTCTACCGCGCCTTCGCGACGCTGAAGGAGAAGCTGGACATCGTTGCCCTGCCGCTGCAACTCCCCATCGGCTCGGAGGACCAGTTCCTCGGCGTGGTCGATCTGGTCGAGATGAAGGCGATCGTCTGGGAAGGCGGCGAGCTCGGCGCGAAGTTCCATGACGAGGAAATCCCGGAGAACCTGAAGGAGCAGGCGGCGGAATACCGCCAGCTGCTGCTCGACACCGCGCTGTCCGTCGATGACGCCGGCATGGAAGAATATTTCGAGAAGGGCGATGTCGATGTCGCCACGCTGAAGCGCGCCATCAAGACCGGCACCATCAGCGGCGCCTTCCGCCCGGTGCTGTGCGGGACCGCGTTCAAGAACAAGGGCGTGCAGCCGCTGCTCGACGCCGTGCTCGACTACCTGCCTTCGCCGCTCGACGTGCCCGGCATCTCGATTGCCGCCGAGGAAGGCGAGGAGGACGGCGAGCATAGCAACCGCCGTCGCATCAAGGCCGACCCGAACGCGCCGTTCGCCGGCCTCGCCTTCAAGATCATCAACGACAAGTATGGCACGCTGACCTTCGTGCGCGTCTACGCGGGCACGCTGAAGAGCGGCGACACGCTGCTCAACACCACGAAGGAGCACAAGGAACGCGTCGGCCGCATGTTCCAGATGCATGCCGACAAGCGCGCCGAAATCAAGGAAGTCGCGGCCGGCGACATCGCGGCGTTCGTGGGCCTGAAGGACACCGGCACCGGCGACACGCTCGCCGCGCCGGAAGACCCCGTGGTGCTGGAGCGCATGGCCTTCCCGGTGCCCGTGATCGATATCTCGGTCGAGCCGAAGACCAAGGATTCGGTCGAGAAGATGACGCTCGGCCTGCAAAAGCTGGCTGGCGAAGACCCCAGCCTGCGCCTGAAGACGGACCAGGAGACCGGCCAGACCATCCTGTCCGGCATGGGCGAGCTGCACCTGGAAATCATCATCGACCGTCTGCGCCGCGAATACGGCGTGGAAGCCAACATCGGCGCGCCGCAGGTGGCGTACCGCGAGACGATCTCCAAGTCGCATACCGAGACCTACACGCACAAGAAGCAGTCGGGCGGCTCGGGCCAGTACGCCGAAGTCAAGATCGTGTTCGAGCCGCAGGAGCGCAACGCGGGCGTCCTGTTCGAGAACAAAGTCGTCGGCGGCTCGGTGCCGAAGGAATACATCCCGGCCGTTGAAAAGGGCATCAAGGTGCAGGCCGATACCGGCGTGCTCGCCGGGTTCCCGACGGTGGACTTCAAGTACTCGTTGATCGACGGCAAGTACCACGACGTGGACTCGAGCGCGCTGGCGTTCGAAATCGCGGCCAAGGCGTGCTTCCGCGAGGGCATGAAGAAGGCCGGCCCGCAGATCCTGGAGCCGATCATGGACGTGGAAGTGACCACGCCGCAGGATCACGTGGGCGACGTGGTGGGCGACCTCAATCGCCGCCGCGGCATGATCCAGAACCAGGAGAGCAGCGGCTCGACGGTGATGGTGCGCGCCCAGGTGCCGCTGAAGGAGATGTTCGGCTACATCTCGCATCTGCGCAGCATGACCAAGGGCCGCGCGTCGTTCACCATGCAGTTCCATCACTACGATCCGGTGCCGCGCAACATCGCCGACGAGATCATGGCGAAGTCCGCGTAAGCGTTCGTTCCAGACTGAAACTCTCGCGCGCCGAGA
>JAKBCB010000520.1 GCA_021808185.1 Pseudomonadota bacterium | reverse complement strand
AGATGCTGGAACAGCAGCGGATCCCCGCCGAGCGCCGGATCGAACACGCCGACGCCGAAGATGTGCTCGAACGCCATCAGGATCAGCACCATCGTCAGCACCGGCGTCGCCAGCACGTTGATGACGCTGGTGGCATAGAGCGACCAGAGAAACAGCGGCATCCGGTAGAACGTCATGCCCGGTGCGCGCAGCTTATGGATGCTGACGATGAAGTTCAGCCCCGTCGCGATCGAGGAGAAGCCGACCACGATGATCGCCAGCGCGGCGATGCTCAGCGCGCCGCGGGTATAGGTGGTGCTGAGCGGGGCATAGAAGGTCCAGCCGGTGTCCAGGCCGCCGACGAACAGCGCCCACAGCACCAGGACGCCGCCGGCCATGAACAGATACCAGCTCAGCAGATTGAGCCGCGGGAACGCCAGGTCGCGCGCACCCAGCATCAGCGGGATGACGAAATTGCCCAGCGTGACGGGAATCGACGGCACCAGGAAGAACCACACCATGATCACGCCGTGCATGGTGAAGATGCGGTTGTAGGTCTCCGGTGCGAACAGGAAGCCGTTCGGCGTGATCAGATGCAGCCGGATCAGCGCCGCCGCGGCGCCGCCGAGGAAGAAGAATCCGGTGATCGAGCCGAGGTAGAGCAGCGCGATCCGCTTGTGATCGGTGGTGAACAGCCAGGAGGCGAGCGTGCTCCCCTCGGTCAGGTAATTCTTCGCCGGATGCTCGATATCGCGGATCGCCGGGGCTTCGGCCGTGATGCTCATCCTTGCGGCTCCTCGCGCCCGGCTGGCGACAGCGATTTGATGTAGGCGATCAGCTTGACCAGATCTTCCTCGCTCACCCGCCCGGCGAAGGACGGCATGACCGGCGGGAAGCCGGCGACCCGCTGCTTCTCCGGCTGGACGATGCAGTCGCGGATGTAGCGGTCATCGGCCACCACGACGCGGCCGTCCGCCAGCGGGACCGGGCTGCCGTACAGGCCCTCGAACCGCGGGGCGTGCACCGTGCTGTTGCCGGTGTGGCAGCCGGCGCAGCCATTGGAGATGAACAGCGCCTGTCCCGCGGCGGCGAGCGTCTCGTTCCCGCCGTTGCTGGCGAGCCAGCGCGCATAGTCCTGCGGCGACAGCACATCCACCTCGCCGACCATCAGCGAATGGTCGGCGCCGCAGAACTGGTCGCAGAAGATGTGGTAGCGGCCGATGCGGTCGGCGATGAACCACAGGGATTCGTAGCGTCCCGGCAGCACATCGCGCTTGAGGCGGAAGGCGGGCACGGCGAAATCGTGGATCACGTCCTCGGAGGTCATCAGCAGCTCGATCGACCGGCCGGCCGGGACGTGCAGCGCGTTGATCTCCCGCTGTCCGCCGGGATGTTCGACCTTCCACATCCATTGCTTGCCGACCACCCAGATTTTCATCGCATCGCCCGGCGGCCGGTTCATGCGGACGAAGATATCGGCGCCCCAGCCGAACAGGACGAAGAAGAACAGCAGCGTCGCGACGGTCCATGCCGTCTCGAAGCGCCAGGTCTTCTGCAACAGATTGCCCCGGTCGAGCGGGCTGGCGGCGCGATAGCGGATCACGTAGGCCCAGATCAGGCCGAACACCAGCGCCAGCACCGCCACGCTCATCGTGCACAGCCCGATGAACAGCCAGTCCACTTCAGCGGCGTTGCGTGACGCCTCATACATCTGCAACGCGTTCATGCACCGGGCCGCCGGGCATGGAGCAGCGCCAGCAGACCGCCGACGGTCGCCACCGTGAGCAGCGCGAACAGGCGCAGGACCCGTTCGATCGCCAGCGTGTAGCGGCCGGTGCTGGCATCATAATGAAAGCAGAGCAGCAGCACCGGGGACGGCGGTGGTGCGACGAAGGCGGCAGCGGCACGGTGCAGCGCCGCGCGCAGCGCATCCGGCGTGTAGCCGACGCCGAGCAGATAGGATGAGACGATGCCGCCCGGCGTGGTCACCACGACGCCGACCGGATGCATGAACTGCTGCAGCGCCGGATCCCAGCGGGACCGGTACCCGACGGCGTGCGCAACCGCCGTACTGTCGCCCGTCAGGAAATGCCATCCGGCCGCGGCTCCCGGAACGTCATAGCGCGCGATGTCGTCCCGCTTGGCAGCCGCCGCGTCATTCGCCGTTTCGTGCGGATCGATGCTGAGCGCGACCACCGCGTAGTCGTGGCCGGCAACCAGACCGCTGCGCTGCAGGGCGCTGAACAGATCGTCGCGCACCACGCCGCACAGGTTCGGACAATGGTAATAGCCGAGCGTCACGATTCCAGGCCGATCGCGCAGCAATGCCCCCAGCTTGACCGTGTGGCCCATGTCGTCGAGGAACGCGGCATCCCGTGGCAGGGCCGCGCCGGGATGCGGCTGAAAGCTCAGGTCGGCGAGGTTCGGCGCGGCCCGCGCCGGCACCGCGCAGGCCAGCAGCAGCAACAGGGGGAGAAGCCGCATCATTTCTGCGCCTCCGGCCAACCGGCAATGCCCTCGGCGGCAATAGCACGCATCGCATCGGCAATCGGGATATGGACGCGGCCGGCGCCGCGGTCGGTCCAGCCGGCACCGTTCAGGCGCTGCATTTCCTGCTGGTAGAATTCGGACATGTCGGTGCGCGGGCTGGATTGCAGCCGCGGAAGGGGCGGCTGCGGCAAGGGATCGGGCGCGTAGCGCGTGACGAGCGTGCCGGGATAGACCAGCGCCAGGATGCCGGCCGCGGCGACCAGGCAGGCGGCGACCAGCACGACGGCGCGCAGCGCGAACCCGGCGCCGACATCCTGCGGCTCATGCCGCGGCGGGGCCATTGCGTCGTCAGGCATGCGCCGCCTCCATGCGTGGTGCCAGACGGGCGAGTCCCGCGGCGAGGCCTGCAAAGGCCAGGGCGACCGCGAAGGCGATCCACGACAGGCCGTGCGGCACCGCCGGGAGCACCAGCCACCAGACG
>JAKBCB010000028.1 GCA_021808185.1 Pseudomonadota bacterium | reverse complement strand
GCTAACGCCGTTAGCCATCCGGCGCCGAGATACAGCGCCCCCGCGACCGCCGCGAGCACGAGCGCCACCAGCGCCGCGTCCGTCAGGCGCGCGCGGGCCAGCCGCAGCAGGGCGGAGAGCAGCATCAGCGCGCAGCCGGCCGGGATCGCCGCCGTGCGGATCGCGCCGGACCACGCCAGCGCCGGGGTTTCGATGTCCATGTCGTCCTGCGCGGCGCCCAGCGCCGGCCACAGGATCAGCGCGAGGAACAGTGCGGCCACGGCAAACGAAAACACCTCGGCCCGCCGCTGCCACGCCGGCGGCAGCCGTGTGGCGATGGCGGTCAGGCGCATGTGCTCGCCGCGCTGCATCGCTACCACGGCGCCCAGCATCGCCAGCCACAGGAACAGGATCGACGCCAGTTCGTCCGACCACACGAGCCCGCCGTGGAAGCCGAACCGGGCCACCACGCCCGCGAACAGGATCGCCGCTTCCGCCACCACGAGCACGGCGGCGAGCGCCTCGACCGCGCGGGCGAGCCAGCGTTCGGCGCGCGTCGGGGTCAGGACAGGCTCCCCACCGCGGCTTCCAGCACGCCCCAGGCCGCCTCGCCGTATTTCGCCCGCCAGTCGGCGTAGAATTTCGCCTGCCGCAAGGCCTCGCGGAACGGGGCGGTGTCCACCTCGTTGAACACCATCCCCGCACCTTCCAGCTTGCCGCGCAGCGAGGCGTTCAGCGCCGCCACGTCCGCCCGTTGGTCCAGCGCCGACTGGTTCATCTCGCGCATCACGATCTCGCGCGCATCCTGCGGCAGCCGGTCGAAGGCGCGACGGTTGGCCAGCAGCCAGTAGCCGTCCCACATATGGCTGGTCAGGCTGCAATATTTCTGCACTTCGTACAGCTTCGCGGTCTCGACCACCGCCAGCGGGTTTTCCTGCCCATCGACCACATGGGTTTGCAGCGCCGAATACACCTCGGAGAAGTTGATGCTCTGCGGCGAGGCGCCCAGGGCTGCGAACATCGAGGTCCAGAGCGGGCTGACCGGCACGCGCAGCTTGACGCCGTGCAGATCCTCCGGGCGCGCGATCGGCTTCGTGCTGGTGGTGATGTGCCGAAAGCCGTTGTCCCAGATGCGGTCCATCGCGATCAGCCCGCGCTTGCCGATCTCGCCACGCACGAACGCCCCCAGCGCGCCATCCATCGCGGGCCAGACCTGGGCGTAATCCTTGAACGCGAAGCCGATGCCGTTGATCGAGGCGGCCGGCACCAGCGTGGACAGGATCAGCCCCGACAGCGTGAACAGCTCGACCGCGCCGGAGCGCAACTGGCTCAGCGTGTCGGTGTCCGAGCCGAGCTGGCTCGACGGAAACACGCGGATTTCGACCCGCCCGTCGGTGGCCTTGGCGATCCGCGCGGCGGCCTCCTGCGCGCGCAGGTTCAGCGGGTGCGCCGCCGGCATGTTGGTGGCGAGCTTGTAGCTGAACTCGGCGGCGCCGGCCGCGCGCGCGCGGATGGCAACCAGCGGCAGCGCGGTCGCGCCCGCGATCAGACGGCGGCGGGTCAGGGTGGGCATCGGACGTGGCCTCCGGGCGTTTTGCCGGAACCTAGCAAGGCGGCCCGGAGGCGGACAGATGGGCAGGAAGGCGCGAGCCCTCAGCCGCCCGCGCTGTCCGGGGCCAGCTTGTCCTGTGTCCTGGTGTCGAAGTCGGCGGCGTCGTGGCGTTCGTGCAACTGGCTGGATGGCTCGCCAAAGGTCCGGTTGACCATCCGCCCGCGCCGGACCGCCGGCCGCGCGCCGATGGCGGCCGCCCAGCGCTGGACGTTCTTGTAGTCCTGCACCGACAGGAACTCGGCCGCACTGTAAAGAGTACCCAGCACCAGGGCGCCATACCAGGGCCAGATGGCAATATCTGCGATGCTATATTCGGAACCTGCGATATATTCGTTGTCTGCAAGTCGCCGATCGAGCACGTCTAGTTGCCGTTTGACTTCCATGGTGAAGCGGTTGATCGGATATTCGAACTTCGCCGGTGCGTAGGCATAGAAATGCCCGAAGCCGCCGCCGAGATAGGGCGCGCTGCCCATCTGCCAGAACAGCCACGACATGGTTTCGGCCCGCGCCGCCGGCTCGGTCGGCAGCAATTCGCCGAACTTCTCCGCGAGGTGCACCAGGATCGCGCCGGATTCGAACACGCGGATCGGCTTCGGGCCGCTGCGGTCCAGCAGCGCCGGGATTTTCGAGTTGGGGTTGACCGCCACGAAGCCGCTGCCGAACTGGTCGCCGTCCCCGATCCGGATCAGCCATGCATCGTATTCCGCCCCGGCATGGCCGCGCGCCAGCAACTCCTCCAGCATCACCGTGACCTTCACGCCGTTCGGCGTGGCCAGCGAATAGAGCTGGAGCGGATGGCGGCCGACCGGCAGCGCCTTCTCATGCGTGGCCCCCGCGATCGGGCGGTTGATGCTGGCGAATTGGCCGCCGCTGGCCTTGTCCCACACCCAGACGCGGGGCGGGGTATACTCGACCTGGTCGTTCATCGTGCAAAGCTCCGAGCGTTTCGTTCGCTACGTGGCGCTGGCGCCCGGTGGGCGCAAGCCGGCATGATCCCGGACGGTCCGCTACGCCCGCTCCACCCGGATCTGCCGACGCTCCAGCCGTTCTAGGATGGACGTGCGCGAACTGTCCACGAACACGGCGATGAAGATGATGACGCTGATCACCAGCGGATACAAATAGGGGTCGGCGTTGGTCATCACCAGCCCGTTCTCGACTGTCTGGATCAGCACCGCGCCGAACACCGTGCCCAACACGCCACCGCGCCCCCCGAACAGGCTCGTGCCGCCGAGCACGGTGGCGGCGATAACCGGGAATTCCTTCTGCAAGCCAAAGGTGGAGGATGCCACGGCAACCTGGCTGAGCGAGACCAGACCGCCGATGGCAGCGCACACGCCAGCAATGCAATAGACCGAAAAGACGATCCGCCGCACGTCGATACCGGCCTTGCCGGCCGCGTCCGGGTCCGCGCCCACCGCATAGAGTTGCCGGCCGAAGGTGGTTTGCGAGAGCGTGACGTAAGCTGCGGCGAACACCGCGGCAAACGCCCAGATCGCGGAAGGAACGCCGAAATACGACGCGCGGCCGAGCGCCAGGATCTGCGGGGTGAAGCCAACCATCTTGTTGCCGGAAAAATACAGCGCGATGCCGCGCCCGACGAACAGTGTCGAGAGCGTGGTGATGAACGCCGCCACCCGCAGCCGCGTCACGATCCAGCCATTGACGGCGCCGAACGCCAAGCCAAGCAGCGTCGCCAACGGGAAAGAGACCGGCAGCGGCAGATCCTTCAGGAACAATCCCAGCACCGAGGCGACGACATACATGTTGGCGCCGACCGACAGATCGATGCCGCCGATCAGCAGCACGAAGGTCATGCCGATGGCAATGATCCCGATATGCGCGGCCTGGATCACGATATTGACGAAATTGCCGATCGTCAGGAAGCGGTCGGACATCAGGCCGAACGCGGCCAGCAGCACCAGGAACAGCAATACCGGGGTATTGCGCAAAACAAACAGCTTGGTGTTACGCCCGTTCATGCCGGCTCCTTGCTGCCGTGCCACATGGCGGCCCGCAGAATCGCCTCGCGGTCGAACTCGGCGCGCGCGAACTCGGCGCGGATTTCGCCCTGCGCCATCACCAGGATACGGTCGCACATCCCGGTGAGCTCCTCGATCTCCGAGGAAATCACCAACACCCCGGCGCCATCGGCGGCCAGTTGATTGATGATCTTGTAGACCTCGTATTTGGCGCCGACATCGATCCCCCGCGTCGGTTCATCGAGCATGAACACGCGCGGCTCGCGCAGCAGCCACTTGCCGATCACCACCTTCTGCTGGTTGCCGCCGGACAGGTTCTTGGCCAGGGTCCGGCGCTGGTCCGGTGCCACGATCCGCACGGCGGAGGAAACCCGCGCCACCTCGTCACCGAGCCGGGTGCGTTCGATAAAGCGCGCCCAGTTGCGCCCGAACCGCGGCAGCGAAGCGAGTGCGACGTTGTCGGCGATCGACGCCTCCATCATCAACCCCTCGGCACGGCGGTCCTCCGTCAGGAACGCCATTCCCTGCGCCATGCAGGCGGCAGGCGACAGCTTCGGCACGGCGCTGCCACCGATACGCACCTCGCCGCTTTCGCAGGGGTCGATGCCGAACAGGATGCGCGCCAGTTCCGAGCGTCCGGCACCCATCAAGCCGGAGATGCCGAGCACTTCGCCGGCCCGCAAGCTGAACCCGATATCCTTCACCATGCCGCGCTGGCTCAGGCCGCGGACTTCCAGCACCGGCTCGCCCAACTCGATCGGCGGATCGCGCGGCGGGAACATCTGCTCGATGGTGCGGCCCACCATCAGCGTGATCATGCGTTCGACGGTCATCTGCGACTTCGGCGCGCCGCCGACCAGATGGCCGTCGCGCAGCACCAAGATGTCGTCGCACAGGCGCAGCACATCGCCCAGGATGTGGCTGATGTAGATGATGGCGATGCCCTGGCGGCGCAGGCGACCGATGATGTCGAACAGCCGGTCGGTCTCGCGGGTCGTCAGCGAGGTTGTGGGCTCGTCGAAAATGACGATGCGGGCATTCGCGCCGAGCGCCTTGGCGATTTCCACCAGTTGCCGCTCCCCCTGCGACAGCCGGCTGACCAGCGTGGCCGGAGCGACATCGAGATCGACGGCGGCCAGCAGTTCCTGGGTGCGGGCGCGCACGCGGGCGCGGTCGATGAACGGCAGTCCGCGCAGCTTCTTCGGGAACCCCGCGATGAACAGGTTCTCCGCCACGCTCAGATTGCGGAACAGGTTCAGTTCCTGATGGATGAAGGCGATTCCGTGCGCCTCCGCCTCGCGCGGGTTGCGCGGGCGATACTCCGTTCCGTCGATCGTCATCCTGCCCGCGTCCATCGGCAGCACGCCGCCGAGGATGTTCATGGTCGTGGATTTGCCCGACCCATTCTCACCGACCAGCCCGAGCACCTGGCCGGGGTGCAGCGAGAAGCCCATGTCGTGCAAGACCTGCACGCCGAAGAAGCTCTTGCAAAGCCCATGCGCGCTGAAGAACGGCGCCGGCGCCGCCTGCGCGCTCATCCGCGCAGCATCAGCCGGTGGCGCACCGCGTCCAGCACCGCGGCGCACAGGATCACCAGCCCCTTGATGGCAAACACCGACGCAAGGTCGAGGCCGAGAAGCTGCAATCCCTTATCGACCACTGACAGGAACAGCACGCCGTAGAGCGTCCAGGTCACGCGCCCCTGGCCACCGAACAGGCTGACGCCGCCGATCACCGCGCCGCCCACGATGTCGAGCAGAATGCGTTGGCCGAGCACCGGGGTTCCTGTCTCCAGGCGCCCGGTATACAGCACCGATGCGATGCCGGCACACAGGCCGGAGATGGCGAACGCCCATAGCACCGCGCGGCGCACCGGCACGCCCGATATGGCGGCCGCGCGAGGATTGCGGCCGATCGCATACAGCCATTGCCCGAACACGGTGCGGCTGAGAACGAGGTGCGCGACCAGCATCACGACCCCCGCGACACCCAGCGAGTACGGCACCCCAACCACCGTGCCCTGGCCGATGGCCACGAACGACGCGGGCAGATCCCCGAAGCTGCTGCCGTCTTCCGTCAGGGCCGACGTATAGAACAACGCGAAGCCGCCGAAAAACATCATGGTGGTCAGCGTCACGATGAAGGGCGGCATGCCGAGCCGCGTCGTGCACACGCCGTTGAGCAGGCCGATCAGCAACCCGACGGCCAGAAACGCGACGATGCCGACCAAGACCGGCACGCCGGTGCCCAGCGCGAACCCACCATCCCCGGTCATCATCGAGGCACCGACCACACTGGCTGTCGCCAGGATGGACGGGGCCGACAGATCGATGCCCGCCACGATGAGGACGAAGGTCTGGCCGATCGCCACGACGAGCAACGGCAACATGGCGGCGAGAATGTCGAGCAGCGTTTCCGTGGTGGCGATGGCGGGCACCAGCGCCCACATCACCAGAAAATAGATCACCGTCACGCCGGGCACGAGGTATTCGCTCATCAGGAGCCGCACGGCAAGACCGCGCCGGCGCCGCGATGCCTCGGCCGTGCCGCCCGGCGCGATTGCCTGCATGGTGCTCATCGGTGCTTCTACGAAAGGGGGCGCCGCCACGCGCCGCGGGGCGGTGGCGGCGCCGCTGACCTCAGCCCTTCTGCATCTTCTTCCAGACGGTGTAGCCCCACATCTGGTCGCGCTTGGCCATCAGGTCGTCCTGCGTGATGACGAAGCCCGGATCGAGCAACAGCTTATCGGGCTTCTTGCCGGCCCACAGATCCTCGAAAGCGCCGAAAGCCATGTCCACTTCCAGGAACAGGTTCTGCACGCCGCAAGCATCGAGATAGCCATCCTGTAGGCGAGCATAAGCGCCTTCGTCACCATCGAAGCCGCCGAACAGCACGTGGCCGGCCTCGCCCTTCTTGTGCCATTTGTTGGCTGCTTTCAGCACCTGTTCGATCTGGGGATGCAGGAAGTCCGAGGACGTGACCAGGAAGTTGATATCCGGATTCGCCTGGATCGCATTGGTCAGGCCCGCAAACGCCTTGTCGGCGTTCCACTCCGTCGCGATGCGCGCGACGACATCGATGATGTCCTTGTTCTTGTTCACCACGTCGAAGAAGCCGTCGCGGCGCTGAATGGCATTCACGTCGCCCAGATCGCCGATCAGGATGCAGGCCTTGTACTTGCCACCCATCTGCTTGGCCTGCGACACCATGAAATTCACGGTGTCCTGCATGATCTTGCGGTTATCGGCCTGGATGGCCACCGAGTAGGCATCGCTCTTGGCCGGCGGGCGGTTGAAATGCACCATCGGGATATTGGCCGCGTTGGCCGCGCGGATCGCCGGGATCACGGCCTTGGCATCGGTCTGGATAATAAGAATCCCATCGACCTTGCGGGATATCATCGCCTTGACTTGTTCAAATTGCTTGTTGTCGTCGAAGTTCGAGATGTTTTCCAGCGTGGTCCAGCCCTTCGCCTTGGCCTTTTCGCGCATGATCTCGATGCCGGACACCCAGAACGGCGAGACGAGGCTATCGAACAGCAACGCAACCGTCTTGTTGCCTTCGGCCTTGACCATCACCGACATACTGCCCGCGGCGGCGACCAGCGCACCGACGGTGAACGCGCGACGTGTGACTTGCATGGCGTACCTTCCCGGATGGATTGTTATTATTCTCATCGCTCCGGCCGGCCCCGGTGTTTCCGCGGGTTTGCCAGCCGCGCACGGACTATGCGAGGGGGGCCGACGGCAGGCAAGCGGCTTCGCGGCCGGGGCGTTGGTCCTGCGCGTCGGTCAGCGGGGCCGCGCGCGCTCCCACAGATCCGCCCGCCGATCATCGAAGTAGCGCAGCGTGCGGCGGATGTCCGGGATCGCGGCTACGTCGAGATCGGCCATCGCCAGCCCAGGCCCCTCTGCCTCGCGGCGCAGCGCCAGCACCGCCCCATCCGCGCCGATGATCGTGGACCAGCCGAAATTCGTCACCGTGGCGCCGCCAATGTGTTCGTCGCCGACCTTGTTGGCGCACAGCACGGCCAGCCCGTTCTCGCGCGCATGGGTGCGCATCTCGCCGAGAAAGAACTCCATGTCGTCGCCGCCGCTGCCGGCCACGGGCACCACGACCAGATCGGCGCCCATCGTGCGCAGCACCCGCCACGCCTCCGGAAAGCGGCGGTCGTAGCAGACCAGGACACCGAGGCCGAGGCCGGCCACGCGCACGACCTGCAAACCGTCGCCCGGCGTGAAGTGCCGCGCCTCATCGTATCCGGGCGGCGGCTCGGTGCCGACGGGAAGGTGCAGCTTGCGCGCGAGCGTCCCCTCGCCGAGCGCCGCCCCGTCCGGCCCGAAGCCCGCGACCGCGTTGTGATAGCGGCCGGTGGCGGGATCGTGCTCGTAGAACGGCAGCAGAATGCACGTTCCGGTCTCGCGTGCCAGTGCCGCGAAGCGGCCGGGCAGCAGGCCATCGGCCGGCCCGGCCCAGGCGCGATAGGGTTCGGGGGCGTCGCCGCAGAAATACGGCACCGTCGCCAGTTCGGGCAGCGCGATGATCCGCGCCCCCCGCGCCGCGGCCTCGCGCGCGCCCTGCACCGCGCGTTCGGCGTTGGCCGCCAGATCCATCGTGCAGCCCGGCAATTGCACGGCGGCAAGCCGGACGCTCACCGCAGCCGCTCCTGTTCGGCGAAAGCGCGGTCCACCTCGTCGCGCAGCAGATCGGTGAGATGGTCCGCCAGCGCACGGGCTTCGGGACTGCGCGGGTCGCGCGGGCGCGGCAGATCGATCGGCACGATGCTCTTGATGCGCCCTGGCCGCGCCGTGAACACCACCACCCGGTCGGCCAGCGCCACGGCCTCGTCGATGTGGTGGGTCACGAACAGCATGGAGGCACCGCTGTCGCGCCACACCTCGATCAGGAAATCCTGCATCTTGCTGCGCGTCTGCACGTCCAGTGCCGCGAACGGCTCGTCCAGCAGCAGCACCTCCGGCCGCAGCGAGAGCGCCCGCGCCATCGCCGCGCGCTGGCGCATGCCGCCGGAGAGTTGGTCCGGCCGCTTGTCCACGGCATCGGCCATGCCGACCTTGCGCAGCAGCGCGATCGCGGCCTCCCGCCGCCGCGCCGGGGCCACGCCCTGCAAGCGCAGCCCGAACGCCACGTTCTCGCCCACCGTCATCCACGGGAACAGCGAGGACTCCTGGAAGATCAGGCCACGGTCGGTGCCGGGCCCCTCCACCACCGAGCCGCCGCTTTCGATGGTGCCGCTGCTGACACGCTCGAGCCCCGCAATCAGGTACAGCAGCGTGCTCTTGCCGCAGCCGCTCGGCCCCAGGAACACGACGAACTCGTTGCGCGCGACATCGAGATCGATTCCGTCGAGCGCCACGAACGGGCGCCCTGTCGTGGGCCACACCTTGCCGACATCGCGGCAGGTGAGCAGCGGGGGATTGCCTGCATCCGACCTCACGGCCGGTTCACTCCGCTCGCGGGCACCCAGAACAGCACCCGGCTCTGCACCTGCCGCAGCGCCACGTCGAACAGGAATCCGATGGCGCCGATCAGCGTCATGGTGAAGAAAGAGAGGCTGGAGTTGAAGGTGCTGCGGGCCAGCATGACGATCTGCCCCAGCCCGCTGCCCACCCCCGTCGCCTCGGCCACCAGCACGACCATCCAGGCGCCGAACAGGTTCATGCGCAGCACCATGAACAGCGAGGGCAAAATGGCGGGAATGATGACCTGGAGAAAAAGCTGTCGCCGGCTCGCGCCCATGATCAGCCCGACGTTCACATATGTGCGGCTGACCGCGTCGATCTGGCTGATGGTCGAGAGCGTCATCACGAAGAACAGCGAGATGAACACCATGAAGATCGCCGGCGGGTTGCCGATGCCAAAGACGAAAATCGCCACCGGCAGCCATGCGATGGGCGAAATCGGCGCCAGCAGCGTGATCGTCGGCAGCACGAGATTGCCGAACAACCCGAAATAGCGAATGAGCAAACCCACCGCGACGCTGCCGACAAAGCCGAGCGAGAGGCCCGCGATCACGCGCAGGCTGCTCGCCACCACGGTCATGCCGAGCGATTCCAGCGCGCTTGCCGATGTGGTCTCGCCAACCACGTCGCTGGGCACGAAGAACTGTGCCTGATCGGCGAAGTTGCGCAGGAAGATATGCGGCGGCGGCAGCAGCAGCGGATCGGCCCAGCCGAGCGCCCATACCGCCTCCCACATGCCGGCGAAGCAGCCGATCGAGGCCACCCACCACAAGGCGCGCACAACGCCCGGCGGCACGCCGAGGCGCGACGCGCGCGCCCCGGACCATGCCGGCGTGGTCCCGGTGCCGGCAGCCACGGCCTTCATGCCGACTTCAGCTTCAGCGACGTGTAGAGATCCGGGCTTTCGACGATTACTTCGTTCAACATGCTCCAGTCGAAGATCGCGTCGGTCGGAATTTTCTTGATATATCGCAGATCTTTCAGGTTCTGCGCCCGCCCGAGGATGAAGCCCTGATTGCGGCGCTGGTCGATCATGGCGGGCTGCTTGGTCGCGGCGTCGAGTGCCGCTTCCACGGTGGTCTTGAAGTATTTCGGCGTGGTCTGCTTCACCGCCGCGGCGCGGTCCGCCTCCTCTTGCTGCTGTGCCACCATCATCGCCTTGATGAGCGCCTTCACGGCGGGACGGTTCTCGGCGATCAGCTTGGAGCGGACGGCGAGCACGCAATCGGTGTACATCGGCCCGTACACATCGGTGCCGTCGGACAGCTTCACCGCGCCCTTGCGGGAGTTGAGCGCCTGGGTCGCGTACGGTTCGATGTGGCACATCGCGTCCACCGAGCCGCCGATGAACGCCTGCGCCAGCTCCGGCGAGGTGTCGAAATACCGCACCTTCACGTCGGCGAAGCTCATGCCGGCCGCCTTGAGATAGTCGAGCGGCAACATCTCCAGCGTGTCCGCCTGGAACGTGCCGATCGTCTTGCCGCGCAGGTCGTGCGCATTGTTGATGCCAGCCTGCGCCACGATCACGCAGCCCTGCACGCCGGAGCCCGCGACGATCTTCACTGGCGCGCCGGCATCGTACAGCGTCATGAAGTTCGTGTACGGCACCACGGAGACATCCACCACGCCGGCGCCGAACAGGGCGGCGATGTCGGCATTGGTCGGCGTGGTAACGAAGTTCAGCTCCACGCCATCGGCTTTCGCGAGATCGCGTTCCTTCACCAGGAAGAACGGACAGTTGCACAGCCCGCTGCCATGCGTCGCCTTCAGCGTCGTCACGCCGGCGGCCTCGGCCGGATTGGCGCACAGGAAACGCGAGCCGATGGCGGCACCGCCCAGGCAGGCGGCCCGTGCCAGCAAGGTGCGGCGGTCGATGGCGGAGCCGGCCACAAGGTGCCGCGCGGAGAAAGTCAGGTCAGAGGACATCGGATTTCCTTTCCAGGGCGGGACGGGTCACGGGAGACTCCCGATCCATCGCCGCGACGAGGCAGCGCGGATCGACGAGGCCGGGGGGCGGCGACGAGGCGGGCCGCCCCTGTAGCCGGCGCACGGTGGCCCAGCGGCCGAGGATCACCGGCTCCAGGCCGCGGATATCGACGCAGGATGGCTGCGCGCGCAGGCCCGCGCGCAGCTCCTCGGCCGAGAATCCGGGGAAGCGGTGCGCCACGGTGGCGAGCGCGCCGGCAGGGTCGCGCTCGATGTGCCACTGGGCGTCAAGCATCGCGCCGATCATCGTCGTCACGGTGTCGGGGTCGCTCTCGACGAAGCTGCGGCGGGCGACCAGCACCGTGTCCGGGTAGTCCGCGCCCCACACATCGGCGCCATCGGCCAGCACCGTGGCACCCCCATGGCGCAGCCGGCCGATCCAGGGCTCCACCGTGGTGAACGCGGCGATCTCGCCGGCCGCCAGTGCCTCCGCCCCCGCGCGGAGCGATTCGAGGAAGCGGAACGTCACTTGCCCCTCAAGCCCGTGGCACGCCAGCACATCGGCCAGCAGCACCTGCATCGGGTCGTCGGCGAACACGCCGACCGTCCCACCGGCGAGCGAGGCGATGTCCGCCCCCGCGCGCCCGACCAGCGCCATGCCGCGCAGGCCGCTGCCCGCCACCACCACCAGCGGGTCGGCGCCGTCCGCGTCGGCCAGCACCTGCGTGAACCCGGTGGTTCCCATCGCCGCCCGCCCCTCGCGCAGCCGGTCGGCGGTCGCGCCGAACCGCTCCAGCGGCGCCGCCTCCACCATCAGGCCGCGCGCGGCGAACAGGCCGGCATCGAGCGCCAGAAACAGCGGCAGATTCGAAAGCGCGCCGCCATGGGTCAGAAGCAGGGGGGACATTCAATGGCACAACCTGTCTTGCGGGTCCGGCGCGCGCCGGCGGCGTCGGGCGTAGATCGGCAAACGGATCAGCAAGGGCCATGCCATGCCGCCGCGTCACGCCAGCGGCGCAGGCTCCCCCTGGACAAGCGCGGCCGCCCTCTGGCAGCAGACGCGCCCGCCTTGGATCGTCGCCAATGTCTGGTATTTTTGTGCACAATCTTCAGCCAGATTTGTCAACAAACCCGGCCAACTGCACGCAGAGGAAGCAGCATGTCTGAAACGGGAGTGCCGCGGCGCAGGGCCCCGGCCGCCGCCGCGAAGCAGGCGGTTTACGGCTGCACGCGCGAGGCGATCGTCACCCGCAAACTGCCGCCCGGCACCAAGCTCACCGAGGACGCGGTCGCGGACGCCTTCGAGTGCGGGCGCGGGGCCGTCCGCTGGGCGCTGGCCCGCCTGCACGATGAAGGGCTGGTCTCGCTGATCCCCAATCGCGGCGCCTTCGTGGCGCAGCCCGCAGCGGACGAAGCCAAGCATCTGTTCGGTGCCCGCCGCATCCTGGAAGGCGGCATCGTGCGCTGCCTCTGCCAGTTCCACCGCGACGACGGCTGCCAGCCGCTGATCGCCTGCGCCGAGGCGGAAGACCGCGCGCGGCTTGCCGGCGACGCCGCCACCGCGCTGCGGCTGTCCGGCGATTTCCACCTCATCATGGCGGGCCTGACCGGCAACCCCGTGGTCGAGACGATGCTGCGCGAGTTGGTCTCCCGCACCATCCTGGCAATCAGCACCCACCAGCGCACCGACACCTCGGGGTGCCGGACTCACGAACACTGGCGGCTCATCGACCTGATCCGGCGCGGCGACCTCGAAGCCGCCGCGCGGGAGATCGACGCCCATCTGGCAGCGCTGGAGGACGGACTGGACCTCTCGCCACGGCCGGCGCTGAGCACGGGGCTGCGCGAAATCCTGAGCGCCGCGCGCCACGCCGGGGCGGCCTGATCCCGGCCGGTACGTCCCTTGCTAGCCCTGCCCGGCGGTGCAGTCGCTCACGAAGGACAGAAGGCGCGTCATGTCACAAGGAATGCTGATCGGCGGGTGGATTGTCACCGGTGTTATCGATCGCCACACCGCAACCATCCTGCGCGACGGGGCGCTCGTGCATCGCGACGGGCTCGTCGTCGAGGTGGGTCCGCGCGAGGAGATGCGGCGCAAATACCCTGGCCTGGCGGAGGAAGGCTCGCCCGACGACGTGATCCTGCCCGGCTTCGTCAACAGCCATCACCATGTCGGGCTCACGCCGCTGCAACTCGGCTCGCCCGACTATGCGCTGGAACTCTGGTTCGCGAGCCGCCTGTCCGCGCGCGGCATCGATCTGTATCTCGACACGCTCTACTCGGCGTTCGAGATGATCGCCTCGGGCATCACCACGGTGCAGCACATCCACGGCTGGATGCCGGGTCCACTGGAAAACATCCACGCCAGGGCCACCCAGGTGCTGAACGCCTATCGCGCCATCGGCATGCGCGCCTCGTACTGCTTCGCGGTGCGCGAACAGAACCGGCTTGTTTATGAGGCGGACGAGGATTTCCTCAAGCGCCTGCCGCCGGATGTCGCGGCGCTGCTCGCCCCGCACCTCGCCCGGCAGCGGCTGCCCTTCGCCGACTATCTCCGCCTGTTCGACATGCTGCGCGCGGACAACGAGGGCCAACCGCTCACCCGCATCCAGCTCGCCCCCGCCAACCTGCACTGGTGCACGGACGACGGATTGCTCGCGCTCAACGAGGCATCGGCGAAGGCGGGCGTGCCGATGCACATGCACCTGCTGGAAACCGCCTACCAGAAGGAATACGCCCGCCGCCGCACCGGCACCTCGGCGGTCCGGCATCTGGAGAAGCTCGGCCTGCTCGGGCCGCGCCTGACGCTGGGCCACGGCGTCTGGCTGGACGAGGAGGACATCGAGCGCGTCGCCGCGACCGGCACCTGCATCTGCCACAATTGCAGCTCCAATTTCCGGCTGCGCAGCGGTGTCGCGCCGCTCAATGCGTTCGCGGCGAAGGGCATCACGGTCGGGATGGGTCTCGACGAGGCGGGCATCAACGACGACCGCGACATGTTGCAGGAGATGCGGCTGGCGCTGCGTGTCCACCGCGTCCCGGGGATGCGCGACGAGGAAGTACCGACCTGCCCGCAGGTTCTGCGCATGGCCACGGAACACGGCGCGGTGACGACGGCGTTCGGCGCCGAGATCGGCCGGCTGGAGCCGGGGCGGCTCGCGGACGCGGTCCTCATCAACGCCAAGCGCGCCTTCTATCCGTATCAGGACGACGACGTGCCGATGCTGGACGCGCTGATCCAGCGCGCCAAGACGGACCACGTCGATGCCGTGTTCGTCGGCGGCGCCAAGGTGTACGAGCACGGGCGCTTCACCCAGGTCGATCGCGACAAGGTGCTGGCCGAGATCGCCGAGACCCTGTCGCGCCCACGCACCGAGGCCGAAACACAGAGCCGCGTGCTCCGCGAAAAGGTGTTCCCCCATGTCGAGGCATTCTATCGCGGCTATCTGCCCGACAGTCCCGCGCGAATGCCGTTCTACGCGCCGTCCTCGCGGGTCTGAGGCGGTGATGCCGGATGGCGCAACGGCTCCGCTGTCACCGCTGGCCATCGGGGTCGCGGCGGCGCTGGCGGAGGCGCGGCGCCCGGGGTTCCGACGCGCCTTCGGCTAAGCGGTCGCGCGGACGCGCCGCCGTCCCTCCACGCCGCGCCAGTAATCGCCGACCATGGCCAGCGCGAACGACAGCGTGCGCACCCCGGGCAGCAGCAGCACCGCCTCCCCGTCCGTCCACCGCCCCACCGGCTCCGGCGCGTGCCAGCCGCGCACCAGCGCGGGGCTGTCCAGCGCGGCCTCGCGCCCGTCGAGCCACAGCCGGCCGAGCGCCACGCCCAGCGCGCGGGTGTCCTGCTCGCCCGCGCGCATATGCGCGGGCACCCAGACGCGCGAGCACAGCCGCACCTCGCGCGTGCCCTCGGGCAGCCGCGCCTGCCAGACGCCGCCGTCGGTCTCCAGCGGCCGCGCGCGGCCATCGGCGAGCAGGCGCAGCCCGGGATCGGCGGTGCGGCGATGCCCGAGTTGCGCCGCCCGGCGCAGCAGCACCCGGCGCGCCTGCGCCAGCGCGGCGCCCCTCTCGACCAGCGGCGCGCACCCCGACGCCGCCCAGATGCGCCGCGCGAAGTCGGGATGCAGATCGAGCGCCGGCCCGCCGCCCGCGAACGCCGCGCGGTTGCCGGTATCGAGGTAGCTTTCCGCCGCCAGCCCTTCGGCCAGCAGCAGATCGTGGCGTTCCAGTTCGATGTGGTGGTAGCGCGCGCGGGCGCGGGGCTCCTGCGCGATGCTCGCGCCGTTGATCAGGTGGCGCACCGGGATCAGCGCGCCGGCCACGGCAATGGCATGGTCGGGCGACAGCAGCAGGTCGCGGACCGGCACGCGGGGCGCCACCGCGCCGGCGCGCACGCGCACCGGCCAGACATCGTGCGGGCGCGGATGGCGGTCGCAGGAGATCTCGCGATGGCCGACCCACACCACCCGTGCCAGGCCGCCGCGCGCGAGCCGCAGCCGGTCGCCCGCGCGCACGCGCTCCACCGCGACCTGGCCCACCTCATTCGCCAAGCGGGTGCCCGAGCAGAAGCACGGCACGATCGTCCCGCCGCCGCCCGCACCGCCACCGCCCGTCCCGCTCCCTCCGCCGGTTCCAACGGCCGCCGCCGTCGCGAGCACATAAGTCGCCCCCTGGCCGCCGTATTCGGCGGGCGCCGCGTAGGAGGTGATGTTGGCGGCATCCGGCGCGGCCAGCACATGCAGCGTGGCGCCGTTGCTGAAGGTCA
>JAKBCB010000519.1 GCA_021808185.1 Pseudomonadota bacterium | reverse complement strand
CTTCGCCAGCGTCTGGGTGTATCCGGTGGTCGATGACAACATCGAGATCGAGATCAACGAGTCCGACCTGAAGGTCGATACGTTCCGGGCCTCCGGCGCCGGCGGGCAGCACGTCAACAAGACGGAAAGCGCCATCCGCATCACCCACATCCCGACCGGGATCGTGGTGGCCTGCCAGACCGACCGCAGCCAGCACCGCAACCGGGCGACCGCGATGGGCATGTTGCGGGCGCGGATGTACGAGGCGGAGTTGCAGAAGCGCGAGGCGGCGGCGAGTGCCGTGGAGAACGCCAAGACCGACATCGGTTGGGGGCATCAGATCCGCAATTATGTTCTCGCGCCGTATCAGTTGGTGAAGGATCTGCGCACCGGCGTGGAAAAGGGCAACCCGGACGCCGTGCTCGACGGCGCGCTGGACGACTTCATGGCGGCGGCGCTGGCGGCGCGCGCGGGGGCCACACGCAGCGAGGCGAGCGCGCAGGCGCAGTAGCGGCGGCCGCTCAGCCTTCTGCCGTCGCGCTCGGGCGCCGCGTGCCCGCGGCAAGCAGGTCCACCGCCAGCGCCAGCACGAGCAGCGCCGTGCCGGCCGCGAACAGCGGCCGATAGTCGTTGGTGCGGGCGAAGACGAAGGAAAAGCCGTAGGCCCCCCCGGCCTGACCGACCGCCCAGGCCGTGGTTCCCCAGCTCCAGGCGGCGCGCGCCGCGTCCGATCCGGCGAGCGTCAGCGTGTTGACCCGGCCCAGCATCAGCGCCGAAACGCCGGGGGTGAGGGCGCCGGCGATGGCAGCCGAGAGCAGCAGCAGCGGCATTGCGGTGGAGGCGAGCAGCAGGGCCACCGCGACGCCCTGCATCGCCAGGGCGAAGCGCTGTGCCGCGGCGAAGCCGATGCGGTCGGCCAGCGCGCCGGCGGCGGTGGGGCCGACGACAGCGCCGAGGCCGAACGCGACCCACGTCGCCGCCCCCGCCGCCATGCCGCGATCGAGGCCGCGCGCCACGTAATCGACCAGGAAGACCATGTGCGGCACCAGCGCCATCGCATTCAGCCCGTAGGCCGCGATGACGGCGACGAGGGCGAGGCCGACGCGGCCCCGCGCGCCATGCCGCGCGGCCGGCGGCGGCGGGGGCGCCACGCGCGGCCAGCCACCCCAGGCCAGCGCCGTCAGCACGGCCGAGATGGCGCCGAGGCCGAGCCATGCGCCGGCCACGCCCGCGCGCAGCAGAAGCGGGATCAGCGTGCCGGAGGCGGCGATGCCGATGCCGATGCCGGTGAAGATCGCCCCGGCGGTGACGCCGCGCCGGTGCGCCGGCACGAAGGGCAGGATGCTGGGGGCGGCAAGGATCATCAGCACGCCGCCGGCGAACCCGGCGAGGAAGCGCCAGGCGAAGAACCACGCCACCCAGACCGGACTCGCGCAGGCGAAGAACGCCAGGCTCGCCAGCACCATCATGCCGCGCAGCAGCGCGCGCGGCGGCAGCACCCGCGCCAGGAAGCGCGCGGCCAGGGCACCCGCCAGATAGCCCGCGAAGTTGGTGGCGCCGAGATAGGCCGCCTGTGCGGGGGTGAACCAGCCGGCGCGGATCAGCACCGGGATCAGCGGGGTATAGGCGAAGCGCGCCAGCCCGATGCCGACGAGGCTCGCGCTGAGCGCCGCCAGCGTCGCCCGCCACACCGGTACGCCCGCGGCGCTGCTCATGGCGGGGGAGGCGCGGGCGGGACTGTCGGCGCGCGCACGCCCCGTCCCCCCGGCCCCTTCCCGCAAGGGGAGGGGGAGAGGCGTCTCACGTGATGATCGCGCGGCGGCGCAGTTCCTCGATCACCCGCTCGGCCAGTTCCTCGGCGCTTTCCTCGGCGGTGCGCAGGTGCAACTCGGGGGTCTCGGGCGCTTCGTAGGGGGCGGAGACGCCGGTGAAGTTGCGGATCAACCCCTGATCGGCGCGCGCGTACAGGCCCTTCGGGTCGCGCCTGCGGCATTCCTCGACCGGGGTATCGACGAATGCCTCCAGGAATTCGCCCGGTTCGAACCGCTCGCGCGCGGCCTCGCGATCGGAGCGGTAGGGAGAGATGAACGAGACCAGCACGATCAGCCCGGCATCCGTCATCAGCCGCGCCGCCTCCGCCGCGCGGCGGATGTTTTCCACGCGGTCCGCCTCGGAGAAGCCGAGATCCCGATTCAAGCCATGCCGCACGTTGTCGCCGTCGAGAATGAACGTGTGGCGGCCCAGCGCGTGCAGCTTGCGATCGACCAGGTTCGCCACGGTGGACTTTCCCGCGCCGGACAGGCCGGTGAACCAGATCGCCGCCGGCCGTTGCCCCATGAGTGCCGCGCGCGCCGAGCGGTCCACCGCCAGATCGTGCCAGACGATGTTGGTGGAGGCCTGCACCGCCGTCTCGACCATGCCGACGCCGACGGTGGCGTTGGTCAGCCGGTCGATGACGATGAACCCGCCGAGGTCGCGGTTGTCGGCGAAGCGTTCCACCGCGACCGGCGCGGTCAGCGACAGGCTGACGGCGGCCACGTCGTTCACGCCCAGCGTGTCGGCGCCGACCTGCTCGAAGCTGTTGATGTCGATGCGGTGGCGGATGCGGGTGATGCTGCCCGAGACGCTGCGGGTGCCGAGCTTGATGATGTAGTTACGGCCCGGAAACAGCGTCTGGTCGGCGAGCCAGACCAGATGCGCGTCGAACTTGTCCGTAACCGCGACCGGCGCGCCGGTGGCCGCCAGCACGTCGCCGCGCGAGATGTCGATCTGGTCTTCGAGCGTGATCGTCACCGCGCTGCCGCCGCCCGCCTCGGCCATGTCGCCGTCCATGGTCACGATGCGGCTGACGGCGGAGGTGCGGCCGGAGGCGGCGACGGTGACGCGCTCGCCCACCCGGATCGTGCCGGAGGAGATGGTGCCGGAATAGCCGCGAAAATCGAGATTGGGGCGGTTCACCCACTGCACCGGCATGCGGAACGGCT
>JAKBCB010000518.1 GCA_021808185.1 Pseudomonadota bacterium | reverse complement strand
CCGGCACGCGCGCGGACGGCCGCGCCTTCATCGCCGACGCGGTCAGCCGGGGCGCCGTCGCGGTGATCGCGCCCCCCGGCACCGAATGGCCGCCCGGCGTGCCGCCGCGCCCGCTGATCGAGGATGCCGAGCCGCGCCGGCGGCTGGCGCAGATCGCGGCGATCCTCGCCGGCGCGCAGCCGGCGACGCTGGTCGCCGTGACCGGCACCAACGGCAAGACCTCCACGGTGGAGTTCCTCCGCCAGATCTGGGCGCTGGCCGGGCGCAAGGCCGGCAGCCTGGGCACGCTCGGCCTGAACGCCCCCGGCTTCGCCGCCGGCCCCGGCCTGACCACGCCCGATCCAGTCGCACTGGCCAACACGCTCGCCGAACTGGCGCGCGCGGGCATCCAGCACGCGGCGATGGAGGCGTCCTCGCACGGGCTGGACCAGTTCCGGCTCGATGGGCTGCGGCTCGCGGCCGGCGCCTTCACCAACCTCACGCGCGACCATCTGGACTACCACCAGACCATGCCCGCCTACCGGGCCGCGAAACTGCGCCTGTTCGCCGAGTTGCTGCCGGAGGGGGCACCGGCCGTCGCCAGCACCACGCTGGATGGCGACAGTCTTGCCGAGTTGCGCGCCATCGCGCGGCGGCGGCGGCTGGATTTGCGCACGGTCGGCGACGATGGCGACTTCCTGCGCCTGCTCGGCAGCGAGGCCACGCCCGACGGGCAACGCCTCGACATCCTGCACGCCGGCCACCGGCACAGCGTGAAGGTGGCGCTGCCCGGCAAATTCCAGGCCGACAATATCCTGGTCGCGGCGGCGCTGGCGCTGCTGACGGGGGTGGGCAACGCGCTCGATCTGCTGCCGGCCCTGACCGGCGTGCGCGGGCGAATGGAACTGGCAGCCCGCCTGCCGAACGGGGCCGCCGTCTATGTGGACTACGCGCACACGCCGGACGCGCTGGAACGGCTGCTGAGCGCGCTGCGGCCGCACACAGCCGGCAGGCTGCATATTGTCTTCGGCGCCGGCGGCGACCGCGATCCCGGCAAGCGCGCGCTGATGGGCGCCGTGGCCGCGCGCCTGGCCGATGTGGCCATCGTCACCGACGACAATCCGCGCGGCGAGGAGCCGGCCGCGATCCGTCGCGCCGTGCTCGAAGGCTGCCGCGGCGGCATCGAGGTCGGCGGGCGCGAGGCGGCGATTGCCGCGGCCCTGGCCGGCCTTGCCCCCGGCGACGTGCTCGCGGTCGCGGGCAAGGGGCACGAACAGGGGCAAACCATCGCGGGCGAAACGCTGCCGTTCGACGACGTGTCCGTCGCGCGCCGGCTGGCGGGGCTGTCGTGACCGCGCCGCTGTGGACGGCGGCCGACCTTGCCGCCGCGACCGGCAGCCCGGCGGGTTTTGCCGCCACCGGCGTTTCCATCGACACGCGCACTCTTGCCCCCGGCGACCTGTTCGTGGCGCTGGTGGGCGAGACCGGCGACGGCCATGCCTTCGTCGCCGACGCGCTGGCCAAGGGGGCGGCGGGGGCCCTGGTGCATCGCGTGCCGGAAGGCGCCGATCCGGCGCGCCTGCTGGTGGTGGGCGACACGCTCGCCGGCCTGACCGCGCTCGGCGCCTTCGCCCGTGCGCGCTTCACCGGGAAGGTGGTGGCCGTCACGGGCAGCGTCGGCAAGACCACGACCAAGGAAATGCTGCGCACGGTGCTGGCCGAGGCCGGGCCGACCCACGCCGCCGTCGCGTCCTACAACAACCATTGGGGCGTGCCGCTGACCCTGGCACGGATGCCGGCGGACGCGGCATTTGCCGTCGTCGAGATCGGCATGAACCATGCGGGCGAAATCCTGCCACTCGCCCGCCTTGCGCGACCGCATGTGGCGGTGATCACCGCGATCGCGCCGGCGCATCTGGGCCATCTGGGCTCCATCGAGGCCATCGCCGACGAAAAGGCCAGCATCATGGCCGGGCTGGAACCGGGCGGGCTCGCCGTGCTGCCGGCCGACAGCGCGCAGCGTGACCGCCTGCTGGCACGCGCGGGCGGCGCGAGCGTCCGTTTGTTCGGATCGAGCCCGGCGGCCCAGGCGCGGCTGCTGGACAGCGTGAGCGATGCGGAGAGCAACGACGTGACCGCGCTGATCGGCGACGTGCGCGTGGCGTTCCGCATGGCCGCCCCCGGCCTGCACATGGCACGCAACGCGGTCGCGGCGCTGGCGGCGGCCGAGGCGCTGGGACTCGACCCGCTGGCGAGTGCGGCGGCGCTGGCCGGCTTCGCCCCGGTGGGCGGGCGCGGCGCGCGGCGGCAGATCAGCGTTGCCGGGGGCGCGGCCCTGCTGCTCGACGAAAGTTACAATGCCTCTCCGGCCGCCGTGCGGGCTGCGTTGTCGGTCATGGGCTTGCAGCCCGCTGTTCGCAGGATCGCGGTGCTCGGCGACATGCTGGAACTCGGCGATGCGGGGCCGGCCGAGCACGCGGGCCTCGCCTCGGCGGTTGCTTCCGTCGCCGACCTGCTGTTCACCTGCGGCCCCCTGATGCGCCTGCTGCACGAGTCGGTGCCGCCGGCCATCCGTGGCGCGCACGCCGACACGTCGGCCGCGCTGGCGCCCCTCGTCCGCGCCTGTCTGCGCCCAGGGGATGCCGTGCTGGTGAAAGGAAGCCTGGGAAGCCGCATGAAACTGATCGTGCAGGCGCTGGAAGCGCCGCAACCGTCCAGCGTGCCGGCGGGAGCGCGCTGATGCTGTTCAACCTCTCGCGCCCGCTGGTGGACGAATTCTTTCTGTTCAACCTGTTCCGCTACATCACGTTCCGCAGCGGGGCGGCGTGCCTGACGGCGCTGGTGCTCAGCCTGATGTTCGGGCCGATGTTCATCCGCTGGCTGAAAAGCGTGCAGCGCAGCGGCCAGCCGATCCGCCCGGACGGGCCGGAGCGGCATCTGATCGAGAAGAAAGGCACGCCCACCATGGGCGGCGTGCTGATCCTC
>JAKBCB010000517.1 GCA_021808185.1 Pseudomonadota bacterium | reverse complement strand
GCCGCGCAGCGAACTCGCCTACCGCAATCCGTTCGAGCTGCTGGTCGCCGTGGTGCTCTCGGCGCAGGCGACCGACGCCTCCGTGAACAAGGCGACGCCCGCGCTGTTCGCCGCGGCGCCGACGCCCGAAGCGATGGCGGCACTTGGCGAGGCGGGCATCGGGCCCTTCATCCGCGGCATCGGGCTGTGGCAGGCCAAGGCGAAGAATGTCGCGGCCCTCGCCCGTCTGCTGGTCGAGCGGCACGGCGGCGTGGTGCCCGGCGAGCGCGAGCCGCTCGAGGCGCTGCCCGGCGTCGGCCGCAAGACCGCCAACGTGGTGCTCAACGTGGCGTTCGGCCAGCCGACCATGGCGGTCGATACCCACATCTTCCGCCTCGGCAACCGCACCGGCATCGCGCCCGGCAAGACCACGCGGCAGGTTGAGGACGGGCTTGTCGCGCGCATCCCGGCGGAATTGCTCCGCGATGCACACCATTGGCTGATCCTGCACGGGCGGTACGTCTGCAAGGCGCGCGCCCCGGAATGCTGGCGCTGCGTGGCCGCCCCGTGGTGCCGTTACAAGGACAAAGTCCTGGCTCCGCCCCTGAAGACCGCGAAGACGAGGCAGCCCCCCCCATGACCCGCGTGACCATCGACCCCGCGACCGACATGCTTGGCCTGATCGACGTGCAACCGACCTTCATGCCGGGCGGCGAGCTTGCCGTGCCCGACGGCGACGCGGTGGTGGCGCCGATCAACCGCCTGCTCGCGGGACCGTTCCAGCACGCCTTCGCCACCCAGGACTGGCACCCGCCCGGCCATATCTCGTTCGCCTCCTCGCATCCCGGCCACGCGCCGTTCGAGGACATCACCGTGGCCTACGGCCGCCAGACCCTGTGGCCCGATCACGCGATGCAGGAAAGTGCGAACGCCGCCATCCATCCGGGCATTGCCCAGGCACGCATCGCCGCGATCATTCGCAAAGGAACGTACCGCCACATCGACAGTTATTCGGCGTTCTTCGAGAATGACCGCGCCACCCCGACCGGGCTGGACGGCTGGCTGCGCTCGCGCGGGGTCCGGCGACTGTTCCTGTGCGGGCTGGCCACGGATTTTTGTGTGGCGTGGTCGGCGGAAGATGCTGGGAGCCTCGGCTACGAGACATATGTCGTCGATGACGCAAGTCGTGGCATCGGCCTGCCGGGGCCGGGGAACCGCACGACCCTGGAGCTTTCGCGCGAGCGGCTGATCGAACGCGGCGTGCGCTTCCTGAGCAGCGCGGACGTGATCTGACCCGGCCGGATAAGCGCCTACGCCTTCAAGAACCCCACCAGCCGCTCCGCCTCCGCCACAATCGGGTCGGCAATGGCCGCGGCGCGGGCCGCGCCGTCGCGCAGCACGGCATCCACCGAGCCCGGATCGGCCAGCAGCCGCCGGGTCTCGGAGGCGATCGGCGCAAGCTTGGCCACCAAGAGTTCCGACAGCACTTCCTTGAACGCGCCGAATCCCTTGCCGCCATGCTCGCGCAGCGCGCCGTCGAGATCGGTGTCGGCCAGGGCCGCGTAGATGCCGACGAGGTTGCGCGCTTCCGGCCGCCCCTCCAGCCCCGCCACCTCGCTGGGCAGCGGCTCCGGGTCGGTCTTGGCGCGGCGAATCTTCTGCGCGATGGTATCGGCATCGTCGGTCAGGTTGATGCGGCTCTGTTCCGAAGGGTCGGACTTGCTCATCTTCTTGGTGCCGTCGCGCAGGCTCATGACGCGCGTGGCCACCCCCAGGATCAGCGGCTCGATGCGCGGGAAGAACTCCACGCCGTAGTCGTGGTTGAATTTCTGGGCGATGTCGTTGGCCAGCTCCAGATGCTGCTTCTGGTCGTCGCCCACCGGCACATGCGTCGCGTGATAGGCGTGGATGTCGGCGGCCATCAGGTTCGGGTACACATACAGGCCGGCCGAGACGTTCTCGCGGTCCTTGCCGGCCTTGTCCTTGAACTGCGTCATCCGGTTCAGCCAGCCAAGGCGGGCCACGCAGTTGAAGATCCAGGCGAGGCGCGCGTGCGCCGGCACGGCCGACTGATGGAACAGGATGTGGCGTTTCGGGTCGATGCCGCAGGCGATCAGCGAGGCAGCGAGTTCGCGCGTCTGGTTGGCCAGTTGCGCCGGCTCCTGCCAGACGGTGATCGCATGCAGATCCACGACGCAATAGATGCATTCGTTGTCGGCTTGCAGTGCCACCCAGTTCCGAAGCGCGCCCAGGTAGTTGCCGAGCTGCGGGACGCCGGAGGGCTGGATGCCCGAAAAGATGCGCTGCATTTGAGGTCGATCCGTTGGAGGGGCGCCGTTTGTCCAACAGCCCCGCCGTCGCGGTCAACCCTCCGGCGCCGTTCGCCCGCGCCGGCGGGCCAGCCTGCCCAGCATCTCGCGCGCATCGAACGCCCCGAACGCCTGCCCCGCGACGCCGTAGGCCGCCATGCCGCCGCCGACGAGCACGCCCAGGCCGATGAAGCGGAGCACCTGCCCGCCGGCGGCGAACAGCGGGAACGCCACCTCCTCCAGCCCGAACAGCGCCACGCCCATCGCCAGGCTCGCCGCCACCATCCGCGTCGCCCGCCGGTTCAGCGCCTCGTCCACGGCAAAGTGGCCGCGCTTGTGCAGCACCCAGGCCAGCCCCGTCACGTTTGCCCACGCCGCGATGGAGGAGGCGAGCGCCGGCCCCATGTGCTGCAACGGCATCATGAAAGCGAGGTTCAGCGCCAGATTGAGCCCGATCGAGGCCATGCCGATCTTCACCGGCGTCGAGGTGTCGCCGCGCGCGAAGAAACCCGGAATGAACACCTTCACCAGCACAAAGGCCGGCAGCCCGAACGCATAGGCGGCCAGGGCCTGCGAGGATTTGTACACCGCCATCGCGCTGAACGCGCCGCGGCCGAACAGCACGGCGATGATCGGCTCGCGCGCCACGATCAGCGCCAGGGCGGCCGGCAGCGTCAGGATCAGC
>JAKBCB010000516.1 GCA_021808185.1 Pseudomonadota bacterium | reverse complement strand
GGTCCTCGCGCGGCTCGAACTGGCGCTCGGCACCGAGGCAGATGCGCCGCATCGCGGCCACCGCCAGATCGGGGTGCGCGCCGGCGGCGGTCTCCTGTGACAGCATCACCGCGTCGGTACCGTCGATCACCGCATTGGCGACATCGAGCACTTCGGCGCGGGTCGGAATCGGCGCGCTCACCATGCTCTGCAGCATTTGCGTGGCGGTGATCACGGCGCGGTTGCGCTGCACCGCTTCGCGGATGATCTTCTTCTGAAGCCCTGGCAGCTCGGCATCGCCAATCTCCACGCCGAGATCCCCGCGTGCCACCATCACCACGTCGCTGGCGTCGATGATCGAAGCCAGTACCGGAATCGCGTCGGCGCGCTCGATCTTGGCCACCAACCCTGCTTCGCCGCCGGCAGCGCGCAGCAGTGCGCGCGCCTCGTCGATGTCGGCAGCCGAGCGCACGAACGATACCGCCAGGAAATCCGCGCCCAGTTCGGCGGCAAGGCGAATGTCGGAACGATCCTTGTCTGACAGCGCCGCCACGCTCAGTCCCCCGCCCTGGCGGTTGAGGCCCTTGCGGTCGGACAGGACGCCGCCAGCACGCACGCGGGTGCGGATCGCGGCGCCGCGCACGTCGAGCACCTCGAGCGCGATCAGGCCGTCGTCGAGAAGCAGCACGTCGCCCGCGGCAACGTCATTCGGCAGTCCGGCATAGCTGACGCCCACGCGAAGGGCATCGCCCGGTGGCGCCTCGACGCGGCAGTCGAGGACGAACTCCGCTCCCGCCACCAGCGTAACCGGACCGCTCGCGAAGCGCTCGATGCGGATCTTCGGTCCTTGCAAGTCTGCCAACAGCGCCACCTCGCGACCGGCAGACGAAGCGGCGGCGCGGGTGGCGGCCGCACGACGCAGATGATCCGCAGCCGCGCCGTGCGACAAATTCAGGCGCACCACATCGACGCCTTCGGCAACGAGGCGTTCGAGCATGCCGGGAGCATCCGTGGCGGGGCCGAGGGTGGCAACGATCTTGGTGCGGCGGAGCGTTTCGTTCATCCCGCAACGCTAACACGGTCGCGCGTCGCCGCAAGCACCTCGCGAGCACAAAACAGCAACCCGCGTACTTCGACTCTGCCAGCCCCCAGGAATACCGAAGTGCTGTCATCCCGAGTGCGCAGCCCGCAGGATCTGGACAGCGGCGGGCACAGGCTGATCGAAAGCAGCCGATCGGCGCCGTGCATCCTGCGCCGCATCCCGGCCGCGCCACCCCTGGCGCGGCGTTCGTCGGCGCGCGGGCGTCTCCCTCATCATTCGCGCGCCCAGGGTGACAACTTCGTTGTCTTCCTGAAGCCGAAGGCTCAAGGATCTCTGTCCGAACACGCCACCGTCGATCAGTGCGACGCCTGTACGGCGAGGATCGCCCGCACGAAGGGCGAATCGGGTGTACCGGAGACATCGGTGGTCGCGCGGATGCGGCCGTCGGCATCGAGCAGGGCCACGACCACATTGTGACTGTAACCGCCACCCGGCAACGGCCGGTAGGCAATGCCGAGCACCCCGGCCAGCATGCCCTCGTCGCCCTGCTCGGGTCGCGCTAGGCGAAACAGCGGCGCCTGTACGTGGTGCTCGGCGGCCAGCTTGCGCAGCAGGGCGACATCGTCGTGCGCCGGATCGAAGCTCACCAGCAGCACAGCGACCGCTGCCCCACCCTTCCGACGCAGTGCCCGCTCGATGCGCTTGATCGATTCGATCTCCAGCGGGCAAGCGATCCGGCAGGAGGCGTAGAACATGCCGACCAGACGCGGCGTGCCGCGCAGTGAGGCGAAACTGAAAACATCGCCGCGCTGATCACGCAGTTGCAACGGCGGAATCCGGTAAACCGAGTCCTGGGGCAGCGTTGCCGAAGACGCTGGCGCGGCGACAACCGACGGCATCACAAGCACGAGGCTGGCCAGGAGCAAGGACACGCGAAGCAGGCGCATGGTCATTCTCCGGGGAGATCACGAACGCAGCGAAAGCCGACGCGCGGCGCGGCGTCGGCGGGTTTAAGCGCAACCAGGGCGGCGACGCGCATCATCAGGGCGAACTGGTTCTTGTCCGCGAAGGCCAGCGCGGAGCCGCCGCACAACGCCAGTGACGCGCCTGAACCCGGAACGCGCGCGTCGGCGTCGGGAAACATCGCGGCGTAATCACCGGTCCATTCCCACAGCAGGCGGTTGAGATCGTGCACGCCCCAGACGTTGGCGCGATGCCGGCCGATCGCGCCGGGCCTTTCACCGGTGCTGGCCTGGATCGCGTCGAGGATGCCCTGATTGCGGGCCGCGTCCCGGCGCGCGTCGCGGCGCGTGGCGTCTGCGGCAGCGACGGATTCCCATTCGTACCAGTCCGGTAGTCGCGCCTGCTCGCTGGCACAATAGGCGCGCGCTGCGAACCAGCTGACACCGGTGACCGGCTGATCCGGTCGCGCCCCGGGGCCGGGTGTCAGCGGACCCTGCCAGGCGGCCAGATACTGGGGCCCGGCAAACAGAGGCGACACCCGGCCGCGTTGCCAGCGGGGATGCGTGCGAACGAAATCCAGGTAATCGGCATTGGTCACCGGCTCGACGCGCATGGCGAAAGGCCTGAGGGCGATGCGCGCCGCAGCGCCGTCGACGGCCAGCGCGCTGACGAAAGCTCCGCCGGGAATGGCGGCATAGTCAGCCGCGGCGAGCGTGGGCGCCATCGCCAGCAAGGCCAGCAGCGGGCCGATCCGCATGCGCATGATCACTCCAGGACCCCGCCTGAGCCGGTGGTGATGGCGCCGCGGCGCCATCACCGGCTGAGCTCTCACCGCGGCTTGTCGCCCGCACGCACCGCCTTGACCTCAGCCGGCGCGATGGTGCCGCCCTTGTTGTTGAAGTTGTTCAGCACGTAGGTCAGCACGTGCGCAACCTCGTCGTCGTTGAGCTGCGCGCCGAAGGCCGGCATCATCGACTCGTATCCGGTGTTGTTGA
>JAKBCB010000515.1 GCA_021808185.1 Pseudomonadota bacterium | reverse complement strand
CGGGCGCGGCCCAGCCCGCTTCGGTTCTGGGACTGTGCAAGGTGCGGCTCGGTGATTCGGCGGCCGGCCTGGATTTGCTTGCCCGCGCCGCCGCCGCCGCCCCACGCGATGGCGAAGTCGTGTTGAATTTCGGCATCGGGTTGATGGCCGCGAAGCACGCAAGCGAGGCCGTGCACCTGTTCCGGCAAGCCGAGATCCTGCTCCCGCACGACCCGGCGCCCGTACTGAATTTGGCCAGCGCACTGTTGCTGCTCGGCGACATCCGCGGTGCCCGCACAGCCGCCCGCAAAGCGCGGTTGCGCGCACCGGGGCTGGCCGAAGCGCATTACACGATGGGGCTCGTCGATGCGGCGGGGGACGACCTGCCCGCCGCCGAACGGTTATTCGCCCGGGCCGTCGCGCTGGCACCCGGCTTTGCCGAGGCCTGGCTCAACCTTGGCGTCACACGCTACCGCCGGAACGATGTGGGTGGAGCGCGGGTTGCCCTGCGGAAGGCGCTATCGGCCAGGCCTGGCTTCCCCGCCGCTGTGGCGAATCTGGCGGTTCTGGATCTACTCGACGGTGAAATCGACGCTGCGAACGCCACCCTGGAAGCAGCGCTGGCTGCCAACCCGGACAACCCGGAACTTCGCCTTGCCCGAGTCACCGGTCTTGTCGCCGATGATCGACCCGACGAGGCGTTGGCGTTACTGGACGGGCCGCCCCCGGACGAGCCATCGGCCGCGCTGCATTGGCGATTGGAATACAGCCTGGCGCTGCTGCAGACCAACCGCGCGGAGGAGGCGCGCGCAATCGTCGGGCAACTCGGTTCGGTGCCGCCGGCATTCCTGCCTTTATTGGATTTGCGGCTGGTCATGCTGGCGCTGCACGACGGCGAAGTGGAGCGCGCCCGCGCGCGTGCCGAGACGATGCAGCAACGGCTGCGGGACACCGCCGGCATGCTGCCGGAACATCGCATCGCCGGTTGGTTCAACGTCGCGCGCTTCTGGCAGCATATCCGGGAGCCGGGACTGGCGTTTGACGCCCGCGCTCAAGGCCACCGGTTGCTCGGACAGTTGCAACCCTTCTCGCGCGATCACTATGCGGCGTTCATGGAGGCGACAATGGCCGCCTTCGATGGCGCACGTTTCCGGGACGGGCCACGCGCCGGTACCCTGGACTCCGCGCCGGTGTTCATCGTCGGAATGCCCCGATCGGGCACGACGCTGACCGAGCACATACTGGCGGCACACCGGGACGTTCATGGCGCCGGTGAGCGGGGTGCCCTCGCCGGGGCCTATGCCCGGGCCGGGGGCGGCTGGGAGTCACCCGATGGCCCATCCGCGGTCGCCGCATTGGATAACGCGACGCTCGACGGGATCGCCGGGCCATACCTGGAGCAACTCCACGCACTGGCGCCTGGAAAGGCTCGCATTGTGGACAAAATGCCCGGCAATTTCAGATTGCTTGGTTTTGCCGCCCTGCTGCTGCCCGGGGCGCGGGTGATTTCATGCGTGCGCGACCCACGCGACATCGGAACCTCGATCTTTCAGCACCGGTTCAATGGCTATCATCCATATTCCCACGATATCGCGGATCTCGGTTGGTATATCGCACGGCAACGGCGCCTGATGCGGCATTGGGATAGCGTCCTGCCGCTGCCCATTCTGCATCTGGAACTCACGGACTGGGTAAGGGATTTCGCCGGCACACTGCGCCGGGTGCTTGATTTTCTCGACCTGCCCTATGATCCAGCCTGCGAACGCTTTCATCAGCAGGACCGGAAAGTCCGCACTGTCAGCCGGTTTCAGGTGCGGGTTCCTGTTAATGACCATGGTATCGGCCGCTGGCAGCCGATATCTGACCGGCTTCGGCCGCTCATTGCCGAGTTGGAAGCCGCCGGGGAGGATCTCGGCCCGGTCGATCCGGCTTTCCGGGCGCCAGAGACGGACAGACAAACGATTTGAGACGGACAGACATGGCTGGTGCCGTTGGCGCACCGGTAAATTCCTGACAACGCAACTAAGATTACAACGGTCGCGTTTAATTAACGAGGCGCTGCTGGAGCGGCGCCACGGGGGGAACGATGTCCGGTACGACCGTTTCGACTTATGCCGAGCTCGTCGCCGCAATTCAGGCGGCCAACGCGCAGGGCTACGGCACTTATTCGATCGGGCTTGCCGCCAATATCGTCCTGACGGGCGCATTGCCGACGATTTCGCTGACCGGCGGGGAGACGCTGACGATCGACGGCGGCGCGTCAAGCGATTACTCGATCAGCGGCGGCGGCGCGTATCGCGGCCTGGTGGTCACAAGCGGCAGCGTGACACTACAGAATACGGCGATCACCGATGCGATCGCGACGGGAAGCGCGGGCTCTGCTGGCGGCGGCGGCGGCGCCGGCCTGGGCGGCGGATTGTTCGTCGGAAGTGCGGCTCAGGTGACGTTGGTCAATGTCACCTTTAGCGGCCTTGACAAGGCTGTGGGCGGTGCGGGCGGCGGCAGCGCTGCAGCCGGCCGCACCATGGGACTCGGCGGCCAAGGCGGAACACCTGGCGGTAATGGTGCGGTTCCCGTGCTCGGCGGCGTCCTCACGACCAGCAATCACAGAAGCTATGGCTATATCCCGGCACATGGTATCGGCGATACAGGCGGCTATGGCGGCTATGGCGGCAATGGTGGGCTGGGCGGCAAGGGCGGCAAGGGTGGGACCGGTGGCGCAGGCGGGTCAGGGATCAATGGAATCGGGACCGGCGGCCATGGCGGCGTCGGCGCCGCGGGCGGCGCGGGCAGCGGTCGCACCGGCTCCGCCGGTCAAGCCATCGGCTCCCAAGCCGCGGGTGGGGGCGGCGGAGGCGTTGGCGCCACCGTAAACTTATCGGGCATTTCCGGATACGGCGGCAAAGGTGGCAAGGGGCAGGCCGGCGTCAGTGACCGCGCGGGTGGTCGAGGCAATGCCGGGTCGGCGGGCGGTGCTGCTGCCGGCGGCAACTTCGGCGGCGGCGGCGGTGGC
>JAKBCB010000514.1:2548-2999 GCA_021808185.1 Pseudomonadota bacterium | reverse complement strand
GCACCAGGCGAGCGGCACCTCCTCGCCCACCATCTGCCGCACCATGTCCGCCGCCCCCTTCGCCACGTCCGGCGAATGCGAGACGATGACGATGCCGACGTTGCTCATGGCGCGAGCGCGGCGCAGACCGCGCGCACCATCAGCGCCGAGGAACGGGCGCCGGGATCGACATGGCCGATGCTGCGATCGCCGAGGAACGAGGCGCGGCCGCGAATGGCGCGCACCGGGGCGGTTGCCTCCGCCGCCGAGTCCGCCACTTCCGGCAGCCGGCGCAGCAGATCGCCCCCCTCGCGGAGCGCCGCCAGCACCGGGGCCTGCACATCGAGCATGGTCTTGCAGCCGACATCGGACTTGCCCCGCGCCTTCACCGCGTCGATCGCGGCGGCCAGGGCCTCGGTCAGGTCGGCAAGCGTGGGCTGTTCCGGCAGCGACTTGCCCAGTTGCATGAACA
>JAKBCB010000514.1:0-2538 GCA_021808185.1 Pseudomonadota bacterium | reverse complement strand
CCCCGCCCACCTTCATCACCAGCGCCATGCCGAGCGCGTGCAGCGCCTTGGGCAGCGGTTGCGCCGCGATCTTGTCCATGTCGGCCAGCGCCGCCTCGAACCCGCGCTTCATGTTGATGCCGTGGTCGCCGTCGCCGATCGCCTGATCGAGCGCGGTGAGTTCGTCCGTGTGGGCGATGACGGTGTCCGCCACCGCCTGGAGCAGTCTTTTGCGGAGTGCCTCGTCGATCTGCACGTGTCCCCCTTGCGGCATCCTCGCCGCGCCGGCGCCCGCAGCGTTGCCGATTGCGCGGCCGTTGCACAAGCCCCGTGGTGGCGCCCGCCGCCCGGGCGTGCCACAGAAGCGCGCAACCGTGCCGCAGGGAGACAGCGCCCATGCCCATATCCGCACGCCCACGCGTCATCGGCCTGATCGGCGGGCTGAGCTGGGAGAGTTCGGCCGAGTATTACCGGCTGATCAACCAGTCGGTGCGGCGCCGGCTCGGGGGCACGCATTCGGCGCGCTGCCTGATGTGGTCGTTCGATTTCGCCGAGATCGAGGCCTTCCAGCACGTCGGGCACTGGGACGCGGCAACGGAATGGATGCGCGACGCCGCAGCCCGCTTGCGCCACGGCGGCGCCGAGCTGCTGGTGATCTGCTCCAACACCATGCACGTCATGGCCGAGGCCGTGGAACAGACCGCGGGGATGCCGTTGCTGCACATCGCCGACCCGACCGCCGAGGCGATCCGCGCCGCCGGCCTGTCCCGCGTCGGGCTGCTCGGCACCGCCTTCACCATGGAGCAGGATTTCTATACCGCGCGCCTGCGTGCGCGACATGGGCTGGACGTGCTGGTGCCGGAGGCGCCGGACCGCGCCGTGGTGCACCGGATCATCTACGAGGAACTCGTGCGCGGGGACATCCGCCCCGAGTCCCGCGCCGCCTACGCCGAGATCATGGCGCGGCTGGCCGCGCGCGGGGCGCAGGCGATCATCCTCGGCTGCACCGAGATCATGCTGCTGGTCCACGCCGAGGACAGCCCGGTGCCGCTGTTCGACACCACAGCACTGCACGCCGAGGCGGCGGTCGCGTGGTCGCTGGGAGCGAGGTAGCTGCTACCCCGCCGGCGCGGCCATCCGCCGCCGGCGGCGCATCGCCAGCACCAGCAGCGTCACGATCACCACCAGACCCAGCGAAAACGCCGTCGTCAGCGTCCCCAGCGCATACAGCACCGGCGTGGTGACGTTCGTGGTCATGGCGAAGATTTCCAGCGGCAGCGTGTTGTCGCTGCCCGCCGTCATCACCGTGCGGGCGAACTCGTCATACGACAGCGAAAAGCCGAACAGCGCCACGCCGACAAGGCTCGGCGCGATCAGCGGCAGCACCACGAAGCGCAGGCTCTGCCATGGCGTCGCCCCGAGATCGAGCGCCGCTTCCTCCAGCCGGTGATCGAAGCGGTTGAACACCGCGAACATGATGAGCACGCCGAACGGCAGCGTCCAGGTCAGGTGCGCGCCGAGAGCGGAACTCCACCAGCCCGGTTGCAGGCCGGCCACGTTGAACATCAGGCCGATGCCCAGGCTGACCAGGATCGAGGGCACGATCAGGCTGGCAATGCTGAGGTAGAACAGCACCGAGGCACCGAGGAACTTGCGGCGAAACGCGAGCCCGGCCAACAGCGCGATCAGCACCGTCAGGCCCATGACGATCAGCGCGAGCGACAGCGAGCGTTCCAGCGAGCCGCCGAAATCGCCCACCATCTGCGTCTCGAACAGGTTGGCGAACCAGCGCAGCGAGACGCCGCGCATGGGGAAGGTCAACCCGCCATCCGGCCCCTGGAACGAGAGGATGAAGATGGTGATCGTGGGGCCGTACAGGAACACGATGAACAGGCCGAAGATGCCGCTCAGCAGCCAGTGACGCGGACCGGATTTTTCCATCACAGCTCCTTGCGGATATCGACGACCCGCAGGATCGACCAGATCATCAGCAGCACCGTTATCAGCAGAATCACCGCCTGCGCCGCCGCTTCCGGGTATTGCAGCAGGCTGATCGAGTTTTTCATCATCAGGCCGACGGAAGCACTCTGCCCACCGCTCATCATCTGCACGGTCATGAAGTCGCCCATCACCAGCGTGACCACGAAGATCGTGCCGATGGCGATGCCGGGCAGCGACAGCGGCACGATCACGTGGCGCAGCACCTCGACCGGGCCGGCGCCACCGTCGCGCGCGGCCTCAACCAGCGCGCGGTCGATGCGCATCATGGTGTTGAAGATCGGCACCACCATGAACAGCGTGTACAGATGCACGAAGGCCAGCACGACAGCGAACGGCGAATACAGCAGGAAATCCAACGGGTGGTCGGTGATGCCGAGGTCGATCAACGTCTGATTCAGCAACCCGTTGCGGCCAAGAAAAGGAATCCATGAGATCATGCGGATCACGTTCGATGTCAGGAACGGGATCGCGCAGAGCTGGAACAGCACCATCTGCCACAGCATCGAGCGGACATGGAATGCGAGGAAATACGCCACCGTGAAACCGAGCGCGAGCGTC
>JAKBCB010000513.1 GCA_021808185.1 Pseudomonadota bacterium | reverse complement strand
GCGATGCGCTGGCTTCCCTGCTCGCGGAGGATCAGGCCGACCTTCTGCCGCGCGTGCGCATGGTCGTTGCCGGTGTCGCAACGCCGCTCGCCGATCTGCTGGGCGCGAGCGATGCCCCCCGCTTCGCCGCGCTGCTCTCGCCCGGCGACGTGTTGGGCGAGGATGCGCTGCTGGAACTGTCCATCGCGGCGGCGGACCCGCAGCGCCCGGATTTTCTTTACTGCGACGAACGCCGCGTCGATCCGGCGGACGGGCAGACACGCGCCTTCTTCAAGCCGGACTGGTCGCCGGACCTGCTGCTCTCCACCAACTACATCGGCCGGCTATGGGCGGTGACACCCCAGTTGCTGACCCGCGCGGGCGCCCTGCTCGGCGATCTGGAGCGGCACGGCGAATACGATCTGGCGCTGCGGCTGACCGAGGCCGCGCACAGCATCGCGCATGTGGCGAAAGTGATGTGCGCGCGCGGGGCGAAGGCGCTCGACACCCCGGCACAGGAGCGCCGCGCCTTGCAGCGGGCGCTGACCCGGCGCGGCATCGCCGCCGAGGTGAAGCCGGGCTGCATCGGCGGCACATGGCGGGTGCGCCGCGCGCGCGCCGAGGAACCGCTCGTTTCCGTCGTCATGCCCACCATCGCCTCGCGCGGGCTGATCAAGACCGCGATCGGCTCGATCCGCGACAAGACCGCCAACGGCAATGTCGAGATCGTTGTCGTGGACAACATCCGCGCGGGCGAGACGGCTGAGGGCGACACCTGGAAGGCATGGCTGCGCGAGCACGCCGATACCGTCGTGGAGATCGGCGAGCGGTTCAACTGGTCGCGCTTCAACAACGCCGGCGCGCGCGCGGCGCGCGGCGAGGTGCTGCTGTTCCTCAACGACGATATCGAGATCACCGATCCGGCATGGCTCGACGGCCTGCTGGAACACGCGCTGCGCCCGGAGGTCGGCGCCGTCGGGCCGCAACTGCTGTATCCGGACGGCAAGGTGCAACAGGCGGGCATGTTCCTTTCGCGCGTGGTCGCCCGCCACGCCTTCCGTTTTTCGCCGCATGACGAGCCGGGCCCGTTCGGGCTGGCGCTGACGCAGCGCAACGTCATCGCGGTGACGGGGGCCTGCCTGATGGTCCGGCGCGACGTGTTCGAGGCGCTCGGCGGCTTCGACGAGGAACACGCGGTCGTCAACAACGATTTGGATTTCTGCCTGCGTCTGCGCGCCAGCGGCCGGGCGGTGATCTACACGCCGCATGTCAGCCTGATCCACCACGAGATGGTCAGCCGCGGCGAGATCGACGACAGCTACAACACCGCGCGGTTCGAGGGCGCGTGGCGGGATCTGTTCGCGGCCGGCGATCCGTATTTCAACCCGAACCTCAGCCCCGATTACGACGACTATGTGCCCGACGAGGAGCCGGTGCGCACGCTGTCGATCGGCCATCCGGTGATCGCGCGCGAACGGGTGCGCCGCATCCTGGCGGTGAAGCTCGACCACATCGGCGACTTCATCTCCTGCTTTCCGGCACTTCGGCGGCTGAAGGAGCGGTTTCCCAACGCCGAACTCACCGTGCTCGCCGCCGAGGCGTCGATGGCGCTGGCGGCGCTGGAGCCGGCGATCGACCGGGCGATCCGGTTCGACTTCTTCCACGCCCGTTCGGAGCGCGGGCGCCGCGCCGTCACCAAGAAGGAACTGCAACGCCTGCACGAGCAACTGGCGCCGTACCGCTTCGATCTGGCGGTCGATCTGCGCCGGCATCCGGAGGCACGGCATGTGCTGCAATACACCGGCGCGCGCTGGCTCGCGGGCTTCGACACCGGGAACCGCACGGAGTGGCTCGATATCGCCATGGAGTGGGAGGGCGATGTCGCGGGCAAGCGCAAGCGCACGCATGTCTCCGAGTCGCTGGTGCAATTCGTCGATGCCATCGCGGTCTCCTGCGAGACCGACCGGCGGGTGCTGCGCGACGCCCCCGGGCGGGCGCAGGCGCGCGCGGCGTGGGCGGCACTGCCGGCGCTTGCCCCGCTGGTCGCCGAACCGCGCACGCGCCCGCTGGTCTGCGTGCACCCCAGCGCCGGATCGGAGAACCGCCGCTGGCCGGCCGCCGCCTTCGCCGGGCTGATCGATCTGCTGGTCGCCCGGCACGACGCCGACATTCTCGTGATCGGCGGCCCGGACGAGGCGCCGCTGGTGTCGGAAATGACCGGGCTGTGCCGCGAGGGCGCGCGGATCGTCTCGATGGTCGGCAAGGTCGGGTTGCGGCAACTGCCGATGCTGCTGGCCGGGTGCGACCTTTACGTCGGCAACGACAGCGGGCCGAAGCATCTGGCGGCCTCGCTCGGGGTGCCGGTGGTGGGCGTGCATGGCGGCTCGGTGAACCCGGTGGAATGGGGCCCGCTCGGCCCGGCGGCGGTCGCCATCCACCGCGCCATGACGTGCAGCCCCTGCTACCTCAGCAAGGTCTCGGACTGCCATCGCGGCCTCGCCTGCCTGACCGGCATCCGGGTCGGCGACGTGTACGCGCAATGCCGCCGGCTGCTCGCCCTGTCCGTCCCGTCGGCACCCCACGCAGGAGACGTTCCTTGAAATATCTGGTGCCCTTCAAGGTCTTGCGCAACTCGTTGAAGCTGCTCGCGGTGAAGGGGCAGATCAAGGTCGATATGACGTACGATGAGTTCATGGGGCTGACGAAGCAACTGCTCCAGGCGGTGCCGATCGACGAGGTGTGGTACCGCACGACCTATCCGGACGTGGACCAGGCGATCCGCGCCGGCACCTACCGCAGCGCGCGGCAGCATTTTGTCGAGCACGGCTATTTCGAGGGCCGCCGCCCGTTCGATCTGGAGATCGACGAGGCGTACTACATGCGGGCCTATCCCGACATCGAGGACAGCGTGAAGAAGGGCCTCGTCGCCTCGGCGCTCGACCATTTCATCCGCAACGGCTACGACGAAGGCCGCACCCCCGCCGAGCTATAGCCGGCGCGCCGGGCTGGCCCCGCCCACGCGATTGCGCCG
>JAKBCB010000512.1 GCA_021808185.1 Pseudomonadota bacterium | reverse complement strand
GCATGAAGGCGATGAAGCCCCGGGTGGCGTTCATGGTGCCGAACACCCTGACCGGCGAGGGCAACGTGGCGGTGGACATCACCTTCGAGAGCATGGACGATTTCTCCCCCGCCGCGGTGGCGCGCAAGGTCGATGCGCTGAACAAGCTGCTGGAGGCGCGGACCCAGCTGTCCAACCTGCTCACCTACATGGACGGCAAGAGCGGGGCCGAGGATCTGATCTCCAAGGTGCTGGCCGATCCGGCGCTGCTGGCCTCGCTGGCCGCCGCGCCGAAGCCCGAAGCCAGCGCCGAGCCGAAGGGGGAGGAGTAAGCCATGTCGGAAGCTCAAGCCGCGGTCCAGGCCGGCGTCGGCGTCCAGGAGACCAGCGATTTCGCGTCGCTGCTCAACCGCGAGTTCAAGCCCAAGTCCGACCAGGCGCGTTCCGCCGTCGAGCAGGCGGTGCAGACGCTGGCGCAGCAGGCCCTGGCCAACACGACGCTGGTATCGGGCGACGCGCTGCGTTCGATCGAGGCGATGATCGCCGCGCTGGATGCCAAGCTGACCGAGCAGGTCAACGTCATCATGCACCACGAGGATTTCCAGAAGCTGGAATCCGCCTGGCGCGGTCTGCATCACCTGGTGAACAACACCGAGACCGACGAGTTCCTGAAGATCCGGGTGATGAACATCAGCAAGAAGGACCTGGGCCGGACGCTGAAGAAGTTCCGCGGCACGGCGTGGGACCAGAGCCCGATCTTCAAGCAGGTGTACGAGCAGGAATACGGCCAGTTCGGCGGCGAGCCCTATGGCGTGCTGGTTGGCGATTACGAGTTCGACCATGGCCCGCAAGACGTGCAGCTGCTGGGCGACATCGCCCAGATCGCGGCGGCGGCGCATACGCCGTTCATCTCGGCCGCGGCGCCGACGGTGATGGGAATGGACAGCTGGAACGAGCTGGCCAACCCGCGTGACCTGACCAAGATCTTCGGCACCCCCGAATACGCCGCGTGGCGGTCACTGCGGGAGAGCGAGGATTCCCGCTATATCGGGCTGGCCATGCCGCGCTTCCTGTCCCGTCTTCCCTATGGCGCCAAGACCGATCCGGTCGATGAGTTCCATTTCGAGGAGGATGTGGAAGGCGCCGACAGTTCCAAGTTCTGCTGGGCCAACGCGGCCTATGCGATGGCGACCAACATCACCCGTTCGTTCAAGCTCTACGGCTGGTGCTCGCGCATCCGCGGGATCGAGAGCGGCGGCGCGGTGGAGGGGCTGCCGGCCTACTCCTTCCCGACCGACGATGGCGGCGTGGCGATGAAATGCCCGACCGAGATCGCCATCAGCGACCGGCGCGAGGCGGAGCTGGCGAAGAACGGCTTCATGCCCCTGATCCACAAGAAGAACTCGGATTTCGCGGCGTTCATCGGCGCGCAGTCCTTGCAGAAGCCGCAGGAGTATGACGATCCGGCGGCGACCGCGAACGCCAATCTCTCGGCGCGGCTGCCCTATCTGTTCGCCAGCTGCCGGTTCGCGCACTACCTGAAATGCATGGTGCGGGACAAGATCGGCTCTACCTTGAGCCGTGATCAGTTGGAAGGCTGGCTGACCAACTGGATCCTGCAATACGTAGGGCCGGACGATGCGCCGGAATCCTACAAGGCCACCCATCCGCTTTCGGAGGCGAAAGTCGTTCTGGAAGCCAATGAGGAGAACCCGGGCTACTACAGCGCGAAGTTCTTCCTGAAGCCGCATTATCAGCTCGAAGGGCTGACGGTTTCTCTGCGACTGGTCTCACGCGTTCCCACGGCGTGACCGAGGGGTTCCTCAGTGGGTCTTCCTTCCAACCAACCCAGCTAACGGAGCACTGACATGGCCTTCGATGCATACGTCATATTCACCGACGCCAAGGGCGGGAATATGAAAGGTGAGTCACAGGTAACCTGGAGCGACTCCTCGCCACTCGCGGCCGGCGTGACCGGCACCGACGTGTTCGAGATCGACGATTTCAATTTCGACCTGGAGCAGCAAGTCAACATTGGCAGCCAGAGCTCGGGCGGTGGCGCCGGCAGGGTGACGTTCAACGCGTTCACCATCTCCCGCAAGCTCGACCGTGCTTCGCCCACCTTCATGACGATGTGCTGCGCGGGAACCCATTTCAAGCAGGTCTCGCTGCTGCTGCGCCGGGCCGGCGCCGGTGCCACCACCACGGCGACCACGATCAGCAGCGGAACCACCTTCCTTCGCTTCGATTTTGCCCTGGTCATGGTGAAGACGATCAGCTGGTCGGGTTCCGACGGGGATGATGCTGTGAAGGAGGAGGTCGCCTTCGAGCACGGTGCGATCAAGTTCCGATATCTGCAGCAAAACCCGGACGGGTCTTATGCCACCTCGGGCACCGGCGCGCCGGTGGCGATGTGGAACCGGGTGAACAACAACAACGACTACGATACCTTCGTGAATAGTTTCGCCGCGAAGTCCTGACCCGGGCGTCGATCGGAGCTCCCCTCGCATGAGCGATTCGCTGTCCCTGCTGCGTGGAGGGGACCCGGTTGCAGCCTTCGACCGACTGAAACAGGAGGTGCGCAAATCCCCGCGCGACGCGCGGTTGCGCACCTTCCTGTTCCAGATGTTCTGCGTGTTCGGCGAATGGCCGCGTGCCGTCACCCAGTTGGCCATGACCGGCGAACTCGACCAGGCGGCAACGCCGATGGTCCAGGCCTATCGCGCCGCCATCCGCTGCGAGATCATGCGCGAGCGGGTGTTCGCCGGAAAGCGCGTGCCGACCATCTTCGGCGATCCCGCCGACTGGATGTCCCGCCTGATCGAGGCCAACCGGCTGCTGTCCGAAGGCCACCCCGAACAGGCGGCCGGACTGCGTGACGACGCCTTCGACGCCGCGCCCAGCGTCTCCGGCACGATCGATGACACGCGGTTCGAGTGGATCGCGGATGCCGACCCGCGCTTCGGGCCGATGCTGGAAGCCCTGATCGACGGCAAATATTGCTGGGTGCCGTTCTCCGCCATTGCCCGCATCGACATCGA
>JAKBCB010000027.1 GCA_021808185.1 Pseudomonadota bacterium | reverse complement strand
GATCCGGCGCAGCACCCACATCTTCGACAGCGTCGCGCGGTCCACCAGCAGTTCTTCCTTGCGGGTGCCCGACTTGGTGATGTCGATCGCCGGGAAGGTGCGCTTGTCGGACAGCTTGCGGTCGAGGATGATTTCCGAGTTGCCGGTGCCCTTGAACTCCTCGAAGATCACCTCGTCCATGCGGCTGCCGGTGTCGATCAGGGCGGTGGCGATGATGGTCAGGCTGCCGCCTTCCTCGATATTGCGCGCGGCACCGAAGAACCGCTTCGGCCGTTGCAGCGCGTTGGCGTCCACGCCGCCGGTCAGCACTTTTCCGCTGCTCGGCACCACGGTGTTGTAGGCACGGGCCAGCCGGGTGATGGAGTCGAGGAGAATAACCACGTCGCGCTTGTGCTCGACGAGGCGCTTGGCCTTCTCCAGCACCATCTCCGTCACCTGCACATGCCGCGTCGCCGGCTCGTCGAAGGTCGAGGCGATCACCTCGCCCTTCACCGTGCGCGCCATGTCGGTCACTTCCTCCGGCCGCTCGTCGATCAGCAGCACGATCAGGAACACGTTCGGATGGTTGTGGCTGATGGCGGTGGCGATGTTCTGCAACATCACCGTCTTGCCGGTGCGCGGGGGGGCCACGATCAGCGCGCGCTGGCCCATGCCGATCGGCGCGATCAGGTCGATCACACGCGGGGTCAGGTCTTTCTGTGGCCCCTTCGCGACCGACTGGAAATTCTCCATTTCCATTTTCAGTCGCCGGTCTGGATACAGCGGCGTGAGGTTGTCGAAGTTGATGCGGTGCCGCACCGCTTCCGGCGGCTCGAAATTGATCGTGTTCAGCTTGAGCAGCGCGAAATACCGCTCGCCGTCCTTCGGCGCGCGGATCTGGCCCTCGACGCTGTCACCGGTGCGCAGGCCGAAGCGGCGCACTTGCGACGGCGAGACATAAATATCGTCCGGCCCGGGTAGGTAATTGCTTTCCGCGCTGCGCAGAAAGCCGAAACCATCGGGCAGGATTTCCAGCGTGCCCTCCCCGTGGATCGCCTGCTCGTTTTCCGCGAGGTTCTTCAGGATCGCGAACATCATGTCCTGCTTGCGCAAGGACGATGCGTTTTCGATCTGAAGAGATTCAGCGAAGCTCAGCAGGTCGGCTGGGGACTTGGCCTTGAGTTCGGCGAGGTGCATCGGGTCGCCTCGAAAGGGTCATCATAAGGGGGACGGGAACAGGACCGGGCGGGGCGGACCCCACGAAATCGCGAGCGTTCGGCTCGGATTCTCGGCAACCGGCCCTCCAGACGATCCGCGACGAGGCGGGTGATACCGAATGGAAGGCCGAAACTGTCCCGATGGGCGGGGGCAGGAGGGGGAGTCGAAGGGCGGCCAGAAAACCGCCAACTTCGCCAGCGGCACCCTATGCAGGCAAATCCGCTGCGTCAACCGCAAGATGGATCGCGGCCGCGACGTTTCAAGATGCGCACCGCGTCAGAACGGCCGGACGATCACCATGATGACGATCAGCAGCAGCAAAACAGTCGGAACTTCGTTGGCCATCCGATAGAATTTCGCCGGGCGCGTGTTGCGGTCCTCCAGGAAATCCCGCCGCCAGCGCGGCAGCATGCCGTGAAACGCGCTCATCATGACGATGCCAAGCATTTTCACATGCCACCAGCCCGCCGACCAGTCGATCACACCGGGTGTCAGCACCAGCAGGATGCCGAACACGAAGGTCGCGATCATCGCCGGATTGATGATCTGCTTGAGCAGGCGGCGTTCCATCACCTTGAACCGCTCGCTCTCGGCCGAGCCACGCGGCACTTCGCAATGATAGACGAACAGGCGCGGCAGATAGAACATGCCGGCCATCCAGGCGACCATGCTGACGATATGCAGCGCCTTGATCCACGGGTACAGCGCCAACAACATCAGGCCGCTCTCCGCCACGCGGTTTCGATCAGGCGCGGCAGGTCCGCCATCGCCTGGAACGGCACCGCCCCCAGCGCCCGCAACGCCATACCGTCCGAACGCGGTGCATAGCCGAGGCAGTCCATGCCGGCGGCCACGGCCGCGCGCACCCCGGGCCGCGAGTCCTCGATCACCAGACAGGCCGCCGGATCGACCCCCTCGGCCGCCGCCGCGGCGAGGAACAGGTCCGGTTCGGGCTTGCCACGCGCCACGTCCGTATGGCTGTGCACCCGACCCGCGACCAGATCGCCGATGCCCAATCGGGCAAACTTCGCCACCATCTCCGGGTGCGAGGAATTGGACGCCACCCGCCATGGCACCCCCATCGCGGTCAGTGTCCGCAACGTCTCCACGGCACCGGGGATTGGTGTGGCTTCCTCGGCCAGTGCCGCCACGATCCGGGCGGTCAGGCTCCCCCGCCACCCCGGCGGCAAAGGCTTGCCCAGCCGCGTCTCGATGACCGGCTGCATGTCGCGCAGGGTCACACCGAGAAACAGCCGCGTCGCCTCGGCGGTCTGCATCGCCCAGCCTTGCGCCGTCAGATCCTCGGCGATGATCCGGTTGGACACGGGTTCGCTATCGACGATCACCCCGTCGCAATCGAAGATCACCAGGCGCAGCGGCACAAGCCGCGTGCTGAGCAGTTCCAGCGGTGTCATGCGGCCAGCGCGACCACCTCGGCCGTGGCCGGCGCAGTGCCGGCCCGGGCATGGGGGCAATCGCCGTGCTCGCCTGGGCATACGCGTCCGCCGGCGAAACTGCACAATCCTGGCCCGTTGACCCGCGCGTGGCGCACCAGGTCGGCAAGTGCTGCGATGAACCCCGCATCGGCGTTCTGCGCCGGCGCCCGGAAATAGCCCGGCACACCCAGCTTGTCGGCCACGTCGCGGTATTCCACATCCAGTTCCACCAGTGTCTCCGAGTGCTCGGACACGAAGGCGATCGGCACCACCAGCAGCGCCACCTTGTCGGCGGCTGCCCGCTCGATCTCCTCCTCGGTGGAAGGGCCGATCCACTTCTGCGGCGTCGCGCGGGACTGGTAGCAAACGTGATGGTCAAGGCCGGGGATCGCGAGGTGCCGCACCACGCCGGCGACCGTCTGCTCGATCTGATACTGGTACGGATCGCCGGCCTTGATGATGATCTCGGGCAGGCCATGCGCGGAAAACAGCACGCGCAGCCCGATCGCCGGGTCCAGCGACGCGCGCGCGTCCTCGTAGGCCTTGCGCACGATGGCGGCGGTGGCGGCCAGAAAGCCCCGATCCGAGGGATAGCAGCACAGCGACGTCACCGGCTTGGCCAGGCCCACCCGCGCGGCCGCGTCGCGCCACGCGGTCAGGCTGCTGCCTGTCGTGGTGGTCGAATAATGCGGGTAGAGCGGCAGCAGCACCACCTCGTCCGGGTTCCACGCCTTCACCGAGCGCGCCGCCTCGATGCTGAACGGGTGCCAGTAGCGCATGGCGATGAAGCAGCGTGCGTCCAGCTCCGGCAGTGCCGCCTCCAGCGCCCGCGCCTGCTGCTCGGTCAGTTCCAGCAGCGGCGATTTGCCGCCGAGCAGCGCGTAGTTCTCGGTCGCGGGCTTGGTACGCGCGCGGGCAATGATCCGCGCCAGGATCGGGCGGACGAAGAACGGCACGCGCAGGATCGCCGGATCGGTGAACAGGTTGACCAGGAACGGCCGCACCGCTTCCGGCCGGTCCGGCCCGCCCAGGTTGAACAGCACGATGGCGATCTTGCGGCGCGACATGCCGGCCAAGGTGGCGGATTCCGGGCCGAGATCAAGCGGCACGGACGAGTTCCACCAATTCGCCGACATGCTCCGGCGGCGTCGGAGGCACGATGCCGTGGCCGAGATTGAACACAAATGGCCGTCCACGCATCGCCGCCAGGATCTCGGCCGTCGCCGAACGCATGGCAGCCCCGCCCGCCTCCAGCGCCAGTGGATCGAGATTGCCCTGCAACGCCACCGGCGCCGGCACCAGCCGGGAGGCCAGCACCGGATCGACCGTGGTGTCGAGCCCGAGCCCCTGCACGCCCGTCGCCCGCGCGTAGGCAGCGATGGACAGCCCGCCGAGGCGCGGAAAGCCAATCACCGGCACATGCGGAAAGCGCTCCCGCAGGGCCGCCGTGATCCGCCGCGCCGGCTCGATCACATGCGCGCGGAACAAGGCCGGTGGGAGGACGCCGGCCCAACTGTCGAACAGCATCACTGCTTCCGCGCCGGCTTCGATCTGGGCCGCCAGATAGACGATGGTCGTCTCGGTCAGCAGGTCCATCAGCGCGGAAAACAGCGCCGGATCGCGATACGCCATCCCGCGCACCGCCCCGAACTCCTTCGAGCCATGGCCCTCGACCATGTAGCAAGCCACGGTGAACGGGGCGCCGGCGAAGCCGATCAGCGCGGTCTGTCCCGGCATCGTGCGGTCCAGTTCGGCGCGCACGCCGCGCACCGTCGCCAGGATCGGAGAAATCCGCTCCACCAGCCGCTCCCGGTCGAGCGCCGCGAGCGCCGCGGCGTCGCGCAGCGGTGGCAGCAAGGGCCCCTCGCCCTCGGCGAAACGCAGCCCGTGGCCCAATGCCCAGGGCAACATCAGGATGTCGCTGAACAGGATCGCCGCATCCATCCCGTAGCGGCGGATCGGCTGCATCGTAACCTCGATGGCGAGGTCCGGTGTCGTACACAGCGCAATGAAGTCGCCCGCCTTGGCGCGTATCGCGCGGTATTCCGGCAGATAGCGCCCGGCCTGGCGCATCAGCCACACCGGCGGTGGCCACACCGCCTCGCCCGCCAGAGCCCGCAGCATCGGTTTCGTCATCGGCCGCCTTTCGTTCCCCAGTGGTCCGGCGCTTCCTGTCAGCCGGGCTTCTAGCAGCCTGTCTTCTATCAGAGGGAAGAAAGACTCACTGGGATGAAGCCCTAGATGCCCCTGTGGATACAGAGGTACCCGGCTTGCGTCATCCCATCCCCGGAGTCATCCACAGCCACGTCGCTCCGCAGGCGGTTGATTCGACGCGGAGTCCGGTGTCTGTCCCCAAAACGCGGATCCACCCGGCGGCGTTCGTCCACGCATGGCGGATTTGTACCCGTCATCCCCGTGACTCGCATCGGCAGCACCGACAAGGGGTGGCGGTCCCCGTTATCCCCGTTATCCTCAGGCCTCCCAAGCGCCAGGGCGACATGACCAACCGCATCAATCTGCACCTCGTGTCCGACGCGACCGGGGAGACGCTGAACTCCATCGCGCGCGCGACAGTGGCGCAGTTCGAGCACGCGCGCATTGTCCATCACCGCTGGAGCCTGATCCGCACGCGCTTCCAGTTGCACCGGGTGATCGAAGGCATCGAGGCCGAACCCGGCCCGGTGCTCTCGACGCTGGTGGAAAAGGGCCTGCGCGCCGAGCTGGAGACCGCGTGCCAGCGCCTCGGCGTGTCCGTGGTGCATGTGCTCGATCCGGTGCTCGCGCTGCTGCAGGAGCAGTTCGGCGAGACCATGATGTCCCGCCCCGGCCGGCAATACGTGCTGGATGCCGATTACTTCCGCCGCATCGACGCGATCCATTACGTGCTGGCGCACGACGACGGCCAGTCGCAGGCGGGGCTGGCCGAAGCCGACGTGATTCTCGTCGGTGTGTCGCGCAGCTCGAAGACGCCCACATCGTTCTATCTGGCCAATCGCGGCATCAAGGCGGCCAATGTCCCATTGGTGCCAAGTCTGCCCGATCCGCCCGGGCTCGAGACCCCACCTTCGCCCGTTATCGGCCTGACGCTGGATGCCGAGGCGCTGATCGAAATCCGCCGCCACCGGCTGCGCATGCTTGGCGCGGGTGGTGGGCCGATGCGCCATGACAGCGGCGAATACGTTGATCTGGAGACGGTCAAGGCCGAGCTGCTCTGGGCGCGCCGTCTGTGCGTCCGGCGCGGCTGGCCGGTGATCGACGTCACCCGCCGCTCGATCGAGGAGACGGCGGCAACCGTCCTGCAACTGATGGAAGCGTGGCACGAACGCCGCCGCAAGGCCGCCGAGGCACTGTGATCCAGGCCGCCGAACCGAGATTGGTGCTGGCCAGCGCCTCGGCCTCGCGCAAAGACCTGCTGGAACGGGCCGGGCTGCGGTTCGAGGCGCGGGCCGCGCGGGTGGACGAGGCCGAGGTCAAACGCGCCGCGCTTGCGGACGGGGCCTCGGCGCGGGACACGGCCCTGCTGCTCGCCGACCTCAAGGCGCAGCGCATCGCCCGGCGCGACCCGGAGGCGCTGGTGATCGGCTGCGATCAGTTGCTCGTCTGTGAGGGTACCTGGTTCGACAAGCCCGCCGATCTGGCCGAGGCGCGCGCGCATCTGGTGGCGCTGCGCGGGCGCGCGCATATCCTGGTCACGGCGGTGCTGTGCCGGCGCGGCGGGCAGCGCGTCTGGCATCACATCGCCGAGCCGAGCCTGACGATGCGGAATTTCTCCGACGCGTTTCTCGATGCCTACATCGCGGCCGAGGGCGACGCGCTGACCAGCACGGTGGGCGCGTATCGCCTGGAGGGATTGGGCGTGCACCTGTTCGACCGCGTGGAGGGCGAGCACGCCGCGGTGCTGGGCCTGCCGGTGCTGCCGTTGCTCGGGTTCCTGCGCCAGCATGGGGTGCTGGCGGCGTAGGCTCACGGCGTTAGCCTTCAGCCTGCGCGTCCGGCGGCGCGGCGCAGCCGGGGTTTCGCGGCCGGCTTGGCGGTGTCGAGCACCGCGTGCAGGGCCGCCACCGTTTCGGGCGGCAAGCGGTGGATGGTCTGCGCCAGCCGATTGGCTAGGGCCGTCTGCTCCGGCGACAGTCCGGCGGTGTCCACCACGACGCGCGGATGCGACAGGCGCGCAAGGACGGATAATTGTTCGGCCTCGTCCCAGATCAGCCCGAACACGTCGCACACTTGATGTACCAGCCCCGTGCTCGGCGCCCCGCGCTTGCCGTGCTCCAGCGCCGAGACATAGGCGGCCGAGACCTGCAACTGCGCCGCTAGGTGCTTCAGCGTCATCCCGTGTTCGGCCCGCAGCGCGCGCAGCCGCGCCCCGAAGGGGGTCATTTCGGCCGGCGCAACAGCAGCCGCACGGAGCCAGGATTGGCGGCGTGCGGATGGCTCGCCGCCAGCACCAATGGGCGCAGCGCCGGCAGGTTCAGCCACAGCGGCAATTCGCGCCGGATCACCCCGCCATTCTCCCCCGAGCCACGCCCGGTGATGACCTCCACGCAGCGCACATGGTCGGTATGCGCCGCATGCAGAAACCCGTGCAGCGCATGGAACGCCCGCTGCGCGGTGCGTCCGTGCAGATCGAGCGTGCGCACCGGCGCCAGTTTTCCGGCGCGGAACCGGTTCCAGGTGGAATTGTCGAGACCGCCCGGCTGATGGCCGACGCTGAGCGCCGAGGGCAGCAATGGCGACGGGGTTTTCGGCGGCGGCGGTGCCGCCGGTTGGCGCGTGACAAGAATGTCGCTGGCCGGCTCCGGCGGCGGCTCGGGCAATGTCCGCCCGGGCAAAGGCGTGATGAGCCGGGCAAAGCTTGCCCAGTCACGGGAATCCTGCTCGGTCAGCCTGGGGCGGCGCGGCGGCGGCATCGCGCGCGGTCAGGCGCGGGCCGCGTCGTCGTCGTCGATCAGCACCACATGCAGCCGGCGCGGCCCGTGCGCGCCGAGTTCCAGTGTGCTCTCGATGTCCGCCGAGCGCGACGGCCCGGTGACCAGCATGACGTTGCGCGGCAGCATCCCACCGGCCGGCTCCGCGAGCTCCGCGCGCAGCAGATCGAAGGCTTCCTCGTAGGCGCCGACGATGCGGCTCGCGCGCAGGACGACAATTTCGGTCTCGGCGAGCAGGTTCAGCGTGGTCGGGCGTCGCGGGCCGCCCGGCAGCATCAGCGTGCCGGTTTCCGCCACGCCGGCGAAGCCGTGCTGCACCGTGACCTGATCGGAGGCCACGGCCTTGCCTTCCCGGCGTTGCAGCAACGGCCGCTCGTCCCACGGCAGCGCCTGCAACTCCGGATGCGGCGCCATCGCGAAGCTGGGGGGCAGGTTTTGCGCCGCCAGGTAGTCGGCGACCGCACCCGGCACGGCGGCGGGGCTTGGCACGCGGACGACGCTGCCGAATTCCTTTTCGACGTTGCGGATGAACAGAGCGATCTGCTCGGGCCGGGCCACACGGCTGCGGCCCGGGATCAGATGGCGCGGATGCGCGGCGAGCCGAGCCTGCAAGCCAAGCACCTGATCCCGCGGCAACGGCCCGCGCCGCAGCCCGCGCCGGATCGCGCCCAACATCGCGTCCTTGCTCATGCCCGGCCCGCCCGTTGCTCGCGGGCGTAGCGCGCGAAGAAGGTGTGACCTTCCGTCGCCGGCAAGTCCCGCCCCTCGGTCCAGCCACCGGCCAGCGGCAGCGACGAGAATTTCCCCCGTCGTCGCCCGAGCAGGCCGAGACCCGCCATCGCAACCCGGGTTGCCAGCCGGTACATCGCCGGCCGGCGCGCGAACCACGCCCAGACGGACAGGCCGGTGCGCATGCCCTGCGGGCCGAGATGCCGCTCGAACTCGCGCTCCCGCCAATGCCGCATCATGTTCGGCAGCGGGATCTTCATCGGGCAGACGCTCTCGCACTTGCCGCAGAAGGTGCTGGCGTTGGGCAGTTGCCCGGCCTGATCCACCCCGATCAGGCTCGGTGTCAGCACGCTGCCCATGGGGCCGGGATAGACCCACCCATAGCTGTGCCCGCCGACCGTGCCGTACACCGGGCAATGGTTGATGCAGGCGGCGCAGCGGATACAGCGCAGCATCGGCTGGAATTCGGTGCCGACCATGGCCGAGCGGCCATTGTCCAGCAGGATCACATGGTACTCTTCCGGCCCGTCCACGTCCTCTGCCCGGCGCGGGCCGGTGGAGAAGGTCGTATAGACCGAGAAATCCTGCCCGGTGGCCGAGCGTGCCAGCAGCCGCAGCAGGCTGATCGTGTCCTCCAGCGTCGGCACGGTCTTTTCGATGCTGGCCAGCACGATATGCACACGCGGCAGCGTCTGCGTGAGGTCGCCGTTGCCCTCGTTGGTGACGATGACGCTGGTGCCGGTCTCGGCGATGAGGAAGTTCGCCCCGGTGATGCCCACGTCGGCCGCCAGGAACTTCTCCCGCAGCCGGGTGCGGGCCTCGGTCAGGATGTCCCGCCGCTCGTGGAACACCCGGTCCGCCGGCAGGTCGGTGTGCGACTTGCGGAAACTCTCCTCCCAGTCCTCGCGGTTGAGGTGGAAGGCGGGCGCGATGATGTGGCTGGGCGGTTCGTGGCGCAGTTGCAGGATGTATTCGCCGAGGTCGGTCTCGACCGGCACGATGCCGTGCGCTTCGAGGTGCTGGTTGATGCCCAGCTCCTCGCTGATCATCGACTTGCCCTTGGTAACGGTCCGCGCGCCGACGCGCTCGCAGATGCCGAGCACGGCGGCGCGGGCGTCGTCGGCCGTACTGCACCAGTGTACCTGCCCGCCGGCCCGCTCCACGTTGGCGGCGAAGGTTTCGAGGTAGAAATCCAGATGCGCGAGCGTGTGGTCCTTGATGCCCTTGCCGATGTCCCGCAGTTGCTCGAATTCGGGCAGATTGGCGACCGCGGCCGCGCGCTTGGCGGGGAATTGCGGCCGCGTGCGGGCGAGCGCCTTCTGCAAGCCGGCATCCGCCATGGCGTGCGCGGCGTTCTCCTTGAAGGCGGGGCTGGTGGCGAGCATCGGCATCCTCCGGGACGCTCCCAATGTAGCCGGCCGCGCCGGCCGCGCCAGGGGCCACGGCGGCGGCGACCGCATCCCGGACAAAACGTGCCGGAAAGGTACTTTTCATCCCGCGCGCGGCGCGCGATGGTGATTGCCATCGGCCGCGGGCACGCCGGGGTTGCGACATGCGCATGGCACCTGTTTTGCTAGACGGTCGATGAAATTTCAGAGGGGAGAACGCACACATGATGCGTCCTAAGCTTCAGTTTGCCGCCGCATTGGCCGGTGGCGCGATTCTGGCCGGTCTGGCCGGTGCGGCCCATGCCGAGGGCAGCGGCTCGGCGACGCTCGACGCGGTGCGCGCCCGGGGCATGCTCAATTGCGGCATCGACGGCAACACGCCGGGCTTTTCCCTGCCGGACAGCAAGGGCGTGATGACCGGCATCGACGCCGATGGCTGCCGCTCGGTCGCCGCCGCCATTTTCGGCGATGCCTCCAAGGTGAAGTTCACCCCGCTGACCACGCAGAACCGCTTCACCGCGTTGCAGTCGGGCGAAGTGGATGTGCTGATCCGCGAAACCACCTGGACAATGGGCCGCGAGGCGAGCCTCGGCGCCGAGTTCGCCGGGATCAACTTCTACGACGGCACCGGCTTCATCGTGAAGAAGGCGATGGGCGTGAAAAGCGCCAAGGAACTGGATGGCGCCACGGTCTGCGTGCAGCCGGGCACCAGCACCGAACTCGCGGTCTCCGACTTCTTCCGTCAGGCGAACCTGAAGTTCACGCCGATCCTGATCGACAACGTGGCCGAGATTCAGAGCGCCTTCATCTCCGGCCGTTGCGACGTGTTCTCCAACGACAGTTCCGCGCTCGGCACCTTCCGCGCCACGCAGTCCAACAAGGACGACTACGTGCTGCTGCCCGAGATCATCAGCAAGGAGCCGCTCGGCCCGATGGTGCGCAAGGGCGACGACAAGTGGTTCGACATTATCCGGTGGACCTACTTCGCCATGCTGATCGCCGAGGAACATGGCGTGACCAGCAAGAACATCGACACGATGTCGGGCACGACCGACCCGGAGCTGCGCCGCTTCCTCGGGCTTGAGGGCGACCTGGGCAAGGCGCTGGGGCTCGATGACAAGTGGGCCTACAATGCGATCAAGGCCGAGGGCAACGCCGCCGAAATCTGGGACCGCAACCTCGGCGTGCTCGGCATCCCGCGCGGCATCAACGCGCTGTGGAACAAGGGCGGCCTGATGTACGCGCCGCCGATGCGCTGACCGGTCGATCCGGGGCGGCGCGCGCCAGCGCCGCCCCACCCGTCCTTGTGGCCCTGGAGTGACTGAATGTCCGGCACCGCCACCGATCCGCGACTTGCCCCGAGCCGCCAGGCGCCGAAGCGTGCGCTGCGCCTGTCCTGGACCGATCCGCGCTTTCGCAGCATCGTCTGGCAGGCGGTGGTGGTGGCCGTCGTGGTCGGCATCGTGGGCTATTTCGTCGGCAATGCACGGAGCAACCTGGAAGCCCGGCACATCGCCACGGGCTTTGGGTTTCTCGATGAGACGTCCGGGATTCCGATCGGCGAGACGCTGATTCCGTATCTGCCCGGCACGAGCACCTATCTGACGGCGCTGGTCGAGGGGGTGTTGAACACGCTGAAGGTCGCCGTGGTCGGCGTGGTGCTGGCGACGATCCTGGGCACGCTGATCGGCATTGGGCGCCTCTCGCCCAACTGGCTGCTGGCGCGGATTACGGCGGTCTATGTCGAGGTGCTGCGCGACATTCCCGTGCTGTTGCAGCTGCTGTTCTGGTACGTGCTGTTGCAGGGCCTGCCGGCGCCGCGCCAGTCCATGCGGATCGGCGATGCCGTGTTCCTGTCCAATCGCGGCATTAAGGTTCCGCTGCTGATCTGGCAGGGCGCGCATAGCTGGGCGCTGCTGGGCTTTGTCGTGGCGATCGTGCTCAGCGTGCTGTGGGTGCGCCATGCGCATCGCCGCCAGGACGCGACCGGACAATCCCCGCCCGTGCTGCCGGTGGTGCTGGCGCTGCTGATCGGCCTGCCGGCGATCATCTGGGCCGCGCTTGGCGCGCCGTTGAGCTTCGACATGCCGCAACTGCACGGCTTCAACTTCACCGGCGGCGGCACGATCACGCCGGAATACGGCGCGCTGCTGACCGGCCTGGTGATCTACACGTCGTCATACATCGCCGAGATCGTCCGTTCCGGCATCCAGGCGGTGCCGCACGGGCAATGGGAGGCGGCACAGGCGCTCGGCCTGCATCGCGGCAAGACGCTGCGGCTGGTGGTGCTGCCGCAGGCGCTGCGGGTCATCATTCCGCCGATGACCAGCCAGTATCTCAACCTGACCAAGAACAGCTCGCTCGCGGTGGCCATCGGCTATCAGGACATCGTTTCGATCGCCAACACCATCCTCAACCAGACCGGGCAGGCGATCGAGGGCATCGCGATCATCATGGCGGTGTACCTGACCATCAGCCTGTCGATCAGCCTGTTCATGAATTGGTACAACGCGCACATCGCGCTGGTGGAGCGCTGAACATGGCGAGCCAGGCCGTCGCGGACAGCGTGCAAGGGGCGGCGCGGGAACGGCCCCCGGCCTCGGTGGTGGGCCCTGTCGCGTGGGCGCGGCGCAATCTGTTCAACTCGATATGGTCGAGCCTCGTCACGCTCGTGCTCGGCTATTTCCTGCTGCGCTGGGCGTGGGGGCTGCTGAACTGGGGCGTGCTCCATGCCGTCTGGACGGTGCCGGTGGCCGCCAATCCGCTGGAGACGGCGGCGCCGTGCCGGCAGGCGCAGGGGGTGGGCGCCTGCTGGGCGGTGATCGGGGACAAGTGGCGCTTCATCCTGTTCGGCCGCTACCCGTACGACCTGCAATGGCGGCCGGCGCTGTGCGTGCTGCTGTTCGTCGGACTGTATGCCGTCTCCGCCAGCCGGCGGTTCTGGCGCAAGGAGCTGCTGTACATCTGGATCGGCACGCTCACGGCGATCGCGGTGCTGATGTGGGGCGGCGTGCTGGGGATGCAGTACGTGCCCCAGGACGAGTGGGGCGGGCTGCCGATCACGCTGATCCTGGCGACCTTCGGCCTTGCCTTTGCCTTTCCGCTGGCGGTGCTGGTGGCACTCGGCCGCCGCTCGACGCAGTTGCCGGCGGTGAAGATGCTCTGTGTCGCCTATGTGGAGCTGATACGCGGCGTGCCGTTGATCAGCCTGCTGTTCATGGCCAGCGTGATGTTCCCGCTGTTCATGCCGGAGGGGCTGAACCCGGACAAGTTGCTGCGGGCGCAAATCGCCATCATCCTGTTCGCCGCCGCCTACCTTGCCGAAGTGGTGCGCGGTGGGTTGCAGGCGCTGCCGAAGGGGCAGTACGAGGCGGCGGACGCGCTGGGGCTGTCATACTGGAAAAAGACGAGGCTGGTGATCCTGCCGCAGGCGCTCCGGCTGGTGATCCCGCCGCTGGTCAACACCTTCATCGGCTTCTTCAAGGACACGTCGCTGGTGCTGATCATCGGCATCCTCGACCTGCTGACGGCGGGCAAGAACGCGATGGCCGACCCGGTGTGGACCGGGTTCTCCACCGAGATCTATCTCGTGCTCGCCGCGATCTACTTCATTTTCTGCTATGCCATGTCCCATTACAGCCGCGGCCTCGAACGCCAGTTCGGCCGCACGCGCAACCGCTAAGGGGTCCGTGATGAGCCAATCCCAGACGATGTCGGCAGAGGAAGCCGAGGCGGCCATCGTGCTCGACAAGGTCAACAAGTGGTACGGCGCGATGCATGTGCTGCGCGACGTGTCGCTTATCGTCGGCAAAGGTGAGCGCGTGGTGGTCTGCGGCCCGTCCGGCAGCGGAAAATCCACCACGATCCGATGCATCAACCGGCTGGAGGAACATCAGCAGGGCCGCATCATCGTCGATGGCACCGAACTGACCGGCGACACGCGGGCGCTGGACACCATTCGCCGCGAGGTCGGCATGGTATTCCAGTCGTTCAACCTGTTCCCGCATCTGACGATCCTGGAGAACTGCACCCTCGCGCCCATCCAGGTGCGCAAAATGCCCAAGGCCGAGGCCGAGGAACTGGCGATGGACTACCTGCGCCGGGTGAAGATTCCGGAGCAGGCGAACAAATATCCGCTGCAACTCTCGGGCGGCCAGCAGCAGCGCGTCGCCATCGCGCGCGCGCTGTGCATGAAGCCGAAGATCATGCTGTTCGACGAGCCGACCTCGGCCCTCGACCCGGAAATGATCAAGGAGGTGCTCGACACCATGGTCGGCCTCGCCGAGACCGGCATGACCATGGTGTGCGTGACGCACGAAATGGGGTTCGCCCGTCAGGTCGCCAACCGCGTGGTGTTCATGGATCGCGGCGAGGTGGTGGAGAGCGGCACGCCGACGGAGATGTTCGAGCATCCACGGACCGACCGGCTGAAGATGTTCCTCAGCCAGATCCTACGCGGGCACTGACCTACATTGGGTGGTACGTGCCATCGTGCCAGACATACCAGACATAGGCGACGCTGACCGGGTCGCCCTTGGCGTCGAATGACAGGTCGCCGAGCACGCTGGGCCACGGCCCGGCGGCTTTCAGTGTGTCGGCCACCTTGCGCCCCGCCGTGGTGCCAGCGCGCGTCGCGGCTTCCGCCCAGACCTGGATGGCGGCGTAGGTGTAGAGCGTGAACCCCTCCGGATCGACATGGCGCGCGGCGAAGGCGGCGGCGACGCCGCCGACCGAGGGGCGCGCGCGCGGGTCGGGGTAGAAGGCGTGGCGGAAGCCCTCGATCGCGGGGCCGCCGATCTTCCACAATTCCTTGGTCTGCATCGTGCTCGGCCCGAGGAACTGGCCGGTGAACCCCTGTTCGCGCGCCTGGCGCACCATCAGCCCGGCGGACTGATGGAAGCCGCCGATATAGACCACGTCGATCCTGGCCGCCTTCAGCCGGCTGATGAGGGCGGAGAAGTCGTAGTCCTCCGGCGAGTAGGCGGTGAACAGCGCCTCCTTCAAGCCTGCCGCGTTCATGGCGTGCTGGGTTTCCTCGGCCACCTCGCGGCCGAAGCTGGTGTTGTCGTGCAGGATCGCCACCGATTTGCCGGCGAACTCGGCGGCGATCGCGCGGCCGGCGAACTTGCCTTGCAGATCGTCGCGCCCGCAGGTGCGGAACGTGTTCCAGTCGCCGCCATCGGTGAAGTTGTTCGAGGCCGAGGCAGGCGAAATCTCCAGCACGCCGGATTCCGCATAGACCTTGCTCGCCGGGATCGAACTGCCGGAACAATAGTGCCCGGCCACGAACACCACGCCATCCTCGGCGAGTCGGTTGGCGACGGCGACCGCCTGCTTGGGGTCGCAGGCATCGTCGGCCACCCGCAACACCACTTTCTGGCCGAGCACGCCGCCATGCGCGTTGATGTCGGCGACGGCCTGCTCGGCACCCTCGCGCATCTGTGCGCCGAACACGGCGCTGGAGCCGGTGATCGGGCCCGCGACCGCGATCTGGATGTCTGCCAGCGCCGGCCCCGCCAGCAGCGATGCCGACAGCGCGAAGACCGATATACCCATCCACCGCCGCCGTGCCGTCATCGTCGTCGTCCCTGCCTGTCCCAATGCCACGCTGCCACAGCGGTGCCGCCGCCGCCACGGGGCGAGCAGGCAGGCCGCGCCGGCTTGCCCCGGCACGCCCGGCCGTGGTTCCTGGGCACATGAAGTTGATCGGGCTGACCGGCGGGATCGGCATGGGCAAGTCCACCGCCGCCGCCGCTTTTCGCCGCGCGCATCTGCCGGTGTTCGATGCCGATGCCGCCGTGCGCCGGCTCCAGGCGCCGGGTGGGGCCGCGCTGCCCGCTATCGCCGCCGCCTTCCCCGGCACCGTCGCCGAGCGGCACGGCAAGCCCACGCTCGACCGCGCGGCGCTGCGCGCGGCGGTGATCGGCAACGAGCCCGCCATCCGCCGGCTGGAAGCGATCCTGCATCCGCTGGTGCGCCGCGCGGAGCGGACGTTCATCGCCCGCGCGCGCCGCGCCGGCGCCCGCGCGGCGATCCTGGACATCCCGCTGCTGCTGGAAACCGGTGGCCAGCGCCGCCTGGATTTTCTGGTGGTTGTCTCTGCCCCGCGCGCCACGCAATTGCACCGGCTGCGCCGGCGGGGCCAGATGAGCGCCGAGCAGGCGGCAGCGATCATCGCCCGCCAGATGCCGGACGCCGAAAAGCGCCGCCACGCCGATCTTGTGGTGCGCACCGGCCTGTCGCGCCATCATGCCCTGCGAAAGCTGCGCCGACTGATCCAGGATCTGCGCCGATGACCCGTTCCGTGCTGTTCGACACCGAGACCACCGGCCTCGACCCCGCGCAAGGCCATCGTGTCATCGAGGCCGCGGC
>JAKBCB010000026.1 GCA_021808185.1 Pseudomonadota bacterium | reverse complement strand
CCGCCCTGTTCCTTCTCCAGGCAATGCGCGCCGACCTGCACGGACATGCGCCCCGCGACCTCGCTCATCGGCGCCAGCAGCGGCAGCGCGCCGCGCGGGTCCGTCACCGTCTCATAGGCAATGCAGGTGGCGCCGGAGGCCATCAGCCCCTTGGTCTGCGCCCGGTCGGCCGCGAGGTGCAGATAGGTGAACAGCACCTGGCCCTCGCGCAGCATGGCGATTTCGGAGGGCTGCGGTTCCTTTACCTTCACGATCATGTCGGAACTGGCGAAAATCTCCTCGGCGCTCTCGGCCACGCGCGCCCCCGCCGCGCGAAATGCCTCATCCGGGAAGCCGATGGAGGCGGCTGCCCCCTGCTGCACCAGGACATGGTGCCCGCGCGCCGTCAGCTCCCGCACCGCGGCGGGCGTCAGGCCGACGCGATACTCGTGGGTCTTGATTTCCTTCGGAACACCGATCTTCACGTTTCATTCTCCCGTGCCGGACGAGGCAGGCGGACACTAGCCCTTCGCAGCGCCGACGGAAATCGCAGCCCCCCATAACTTGCATGGCACCCCAGACGGAGTGATGATGGTTCGTCAGTCGGAGGGATTGCGTGCGCGATACGATCCGCTTCCTGTTGGGCGACGAGGTGCGGAGCATCTCCAGCGTGTCGCCGACCCGCACGGTGCTGGAATGGCTGCGCGGCGAGGCCCGCGCCCGCGGCACCAAGGAAGGCTGCGCCGAGGGCGATTGCGGCGCCTGCACCGTGGTGCTCGGCGAGGCTTCGGACGAGGGGATGGTCTGGCGGGCGGTGAACGCCTGCATCCTGTTCCTGCCCGCGCTGGACGGGCGGCAACTGCTCACGGTCGAACATTTGCGCGGCGCGGACGGCGCCTTGCATCCGGTGCAGCAGGCGATGGTGGCGCATCATGGCTCCCAGTGCGGGTTCTGCACGCCTGGTTTCGTGATGTCGCTGTTCGCGCTGTACCACGCCGGCACCGCGCCGAACCGCCGCGCCGCGAACGAGGCGCTGGCGGGCAATCTGTGCCGCTGCACCGGCTATCGCCCGATCCTGGACGCGGCGCGCGAGGCGTGTGCCGGTGTGCCCGCCGACCGGTTTGCCGCGTCGGCACTCGAGATCGCGGCACGGCTGCGCGGCCTCGCCGATCCCGAGCCGCTGGAGATCGTGGCCGAGGGCGTGCGCTTCGTGGCCCCGCGCACCGTCGCGCAGTTGGCCGACGCGGTGCTGGCGCATCCGGACGCGACCATTCTGGCCGGCGGCACCGATGTGGGATTGTGGGTCACCAAGCAGCATCGCGCGCTGCCCACCGTGATCGCGGTGGAGCGGGTGGCGGACTTCGCGCGCGTCGAGGAGCGCGGCGGCGTGCTGCGCATCGGCGCGGGGGCGACGTACGAGGACGCGCTGGCGGCCATCGAACGGCATTGGCCGGACTTCGCCCGCATGACACGGCGCATCGGCTCGCGCCAGATCCGCAATCGCGGCACCATCGGTGGCAATGTCGCCAACGCCTCGCCGATCGGCGACACGCCGCCCGCGTTGCTCGCGCTGGACGCGACGCTGGTGCTGCGCCGGGGTGCCGCGCAACGCCGCTTGCCGGCGGCGGAGTTCTTTCTTGGTTACCGAAAGACCGCGCTGGCGGCTGGCGAGTTTCTGGAAGCCATCGAGGTGCCGTTGCCAGCGGCCGGCGAGACCTTCGCGATCTACAAGGTCTCGAAGCGGTTCGAGCAGGACATCTCGGCCGTGTGCGGGGCCTTCCGGCTGCGGCTGCATGACGGCAACGTGGCCGATATCCGCATCGGCTTCGGCGGCATGGCGGCGATCCCGAAACGCGCGACCGCGACCGAGGCGGCGCTACGCGGCAGGCCATGGACGCGGGAGAATGTGACGGCGGCGATGGCGGTGCTGTCGGACGAGTTCGCGCCGCTGACCGACATGCGCGCCTCCGCCGCCTATCGCGCGCGGGTGGCACGCAACCTGCTGTTGCGATTCTGGCTGGAGACGACGTCGTCCGCCGCGACGCTGGTGCGTCTGCCGGAATGGGAGAGCGCGGCATGAACATCCTCACGCCACCCGCCGCTGAAAACGAGACTCCGGCCTCGGTGCCGCTGCGTGCGGCCACGTTGCGCGTCGTGGGGCAACCCATAGAACACGACAGCGCGCGCAAGCAGGTTGGCGGCGAGGCTGTGTACATCGACGACATGCCGGAACCGTGCGATCTGCTGCATGCGTTCGTCCATCTTTCGCCGCATGCACACGCGCGCATCCGGTCCATGGACTTGTCGGCGGTGCGGGCTTCGCCCGGCGTTGTCGCGGTGATGACGGCGGCGGACGTGCCGGGGGTGAACGATGTCGGCCCCTCGCGCGGGCCGGGCGACCCGATCTTTGCCGACGGGCTGGTGGAGTATGCCGGCCAGTCGATCTTCGGCGTCGCCGCCGACAGCATCGCGCACGCACGGCTGGCGGCCGAGCGCGCGGTGATCGACTTCGAGGTGCTGCCGCCGGTGATGACCATCGACGAAGCGATGGCGCAAGAAAACTTCGTGCTGCCGACACAGACGATGCGGCGCGGCGATGCGGCGGCGGCACTTGCGGAGGCGGCGCACCGGCTGCGCGGGCGGATCGAGATCGGCGGGCAGGACCATTTCTATCTCGAAGGCCAGATCGCGCTCGCCGTGCCCGGCGAGGACAATGGGATGCATGTCTATAGCTCCACCCAGCATCCGACCGAGGTGCAGCATCTGGTGGCGCGCGCGCTGAAGGTGCCGGACCATGCCGTGGTGTGCGAGACGCGCCGGATGGGCGGTGGCTTCGGTGGCAAGGAAAGCCAGGCATCGCTGATCGCGGCCATCGCGGCGCTGCTCGCGGCCAGGACGCGCCGGCCGGTGAAATACCGGCTTGACCGCGACGACGACATGAAGATGACCGGCAAGCGCCACGATTTCCGCATCGACTGGGACGTGGGGTTTGACGGCGATGGGCGGATCGAGGGGATCGATTTTGTCCTCGCCTCGCGCTGCGGATATTCGGCCGATCTGTCGGCGGCGATCAACGATCGGGCGATGTTCCACGCGGACAATGCCTATTATCTGCCGCACGTCAACATCGTGTCCTACCGCTGCAAGACGAACATGGTATCGGCGACGGCATTCCGTGGCTTCGGCGGGCCGCAAGGGATGATGGGGATCGAGGCGGTGATGGACGCCATCGCGCGGCATCTGCGGCTCGATCCGCTCACGGTGCGGCGGCGGAACCTGTACGGCAAGACCGACCGCAACGTGACGCCCTATCACATGGTCGTCGAAGACAATGTGATGCCGGAGATGTTCGCCGAGCTTGCCCGCACCTCGGACTACGCAAGGCGGCGGCGGGAGATCGCGGCGTTCAACACACGGAATGACTGGGTGAAGCGCGGCATCGCGATGACGCCGGTGAAATTCGGCATCTCGTTCACGTTCACGCAGATGAATCAGGCAGGCGCGCTGGTGCATGTGTACACCGACGGCAGCGTGCAACTGAACCACGGCGGCACCGAGATGGGGCAGGGGCTGTTCGTCAAGGTGGCCCAGGTGGTGGCCGAGGAGTTCGGTATTCCGCTCGATCGTGTGAAGATCACCGCGACGACGACGGAGAAAGTGCCCAACACGTCGCCGACGGCGGCGTCCTCCGGCAGCGACCTGAACGGCAAGGCCGCGCAGGCGGCGGCGCGAACCATCCGCGACCGCATGGCCAGGGTGGCCGCCAAGGAGTTCGGCTGCGCGCCCGGGGATGTGGTGTTCCGCGATGGCCAGGCGCGCGGCGGCGGGCGGGCAATGACGTTCGCGGCACTGGCGAAGCTCGCGCACAGCGTGCGGGTTTCGCTGTCCTCCACCGGCTACTACGCGACCCCGAAGCTGCACTACGACACCACGATGCACAGGGGCCGGCCGTTCTTCTACTTCGCTTATGGCGCCTCGGTGTCGGAGGTCGAGGTGGACACGCTGACCGGGGAATACCGGCTCCGGCGCGTGGACATTCTGCACGATGTCGGGCAGTCGCTGAATCCGGCGATCGATCTGGGGCAGATCGAGGGCGGGTTCGTGCAGGGCATGGGCTGGCTCACCAGCGAGGAATTGTGGTGGGATTCGGCGGGACGCCTGCGCACGCACGCGCCCTCCACGTACAAAATCCCCGCCGTGGGCGACGTGCCGGAGGATTTCCGTGTTTCCATCTGGCAGCGTGGCCGCAACCGGGAGAACGCGATCTATCGCTCCAAGGCGGTGGGCGAGCCGCCGCTGATGCTCGGCATCTCGGTGTTTCACGCGCTGCGCGACGCGGTGGCCGCGTGCGGGACTGGCGGGCAGGTCGAATTGGATGCGCCGGCGACGCCCGAGCGCGTGCTGATGGCCATCGCGCGGCGCCAGGAAGCGGCGTGACGATGTCGTGGATCGACACGCTGCGGGAGCTGGCGCGGGAGGGAACGCCCGCCGTTCTGGTCACGCTGCTCGCGGTGCGTGGCTCGACGCCGCGAGAGGCCGGCTGCAAGATGGTGGTCACGGCGTCCGCGACGCATGGCACGATCGGCGGCGGCAATCTGGAGTTCCAGAGCGTCGGGCAGGCGCGTCTGCTGCTCGATGGCGGGACGGGCACGCCGCTGCTGCGGGACTTCGCGCTGGGGCCGGAACTCGGCCAGTGCTGCGGCGGCAACGCGAGTGTGCTGTTCGAGGCAATCCGCCCCGCCGGGCTGCATGTGGCGCTGTTCGGCGCGGGGCATGTCGGGCGGGCTTTGGTGGGACTGCTCGGCACGCTCGATTGCCGCGTGCGCTGGATCGATTCGCGCGAGCGGGCGTTCCCTTCCGACGTGCCGGCAAACGTGACGGCGCGGACGGAGCCTGCGCCAGCCGATTGCGTCGCCATGCTGCCGGCGGGCGCGTTCGTGCTGGTGATGACGCACGATCACGCGCTGGACTGCGAGATCGCCGCCGCCGCCCTGCGGCGCGCGGACCTGCCGTATGTGGGCCTGATCGGCTCGGAGACCAAGCGCGCGCGTTTCGTCGCGCGGTTCAAGCGCGCGGGGTTGACGGCGGAACAAATCCGGCGCCTCGTTTGCCCGATCGGCGTGGATGGCGCGGGGGGCAAGGCGCCGGCGGAAATCGCGATCGCGGTGGCGGCGCAACTGCTGCAAACCCGCGATGCGCTGGCCGCCTTTGCCCCCGCGCCACGCACGTTCTTCGCCGGCCCCGAGGAAATGGCACGATGACACCGGAGGAGCTGATGCGCCGCGCCATCGCGCTGTCGATGGAAAAGATGCAGGCGGGCAGCGGCGGCCCGTTCGGCGCGGTGATCGCGCGTGGCGGGGAGATCGTCGCCGAAGGGTGGAACCAGGTCACGTCCACCAACGATCCGACCGCGCATGCGGAAGTCACCGCGATCCGCCGCGCCTGCACCGCGCTGGGACGGTTCGATCTGTCGGATTGCGAGATCTACACCAGTTGCGAGCCATGCCCGATGTGTCTTGCCGCCGTGTACTGGGCGCGGCTGCGGCGCATCCATTACGGCAACGACCGGCAGGCCGCGGCCGCCATCGGCTTCGACGACGAGTTCCTGTATCAGGAAGTCCCCAAGCCCGTCGCGGAGCGTTCGATCCCCACCGCGCGATTGCTCGCGCAGGAAGCGCAGACCGCGTTCGATGCCTGGGCGGCGAAGCCGGACAAGGTGCCGTACTGATGGATGCCCGAAGCCTCACGCCGCGCCTGCGGCTGAGCGGCATCACCAAACGCTACGCGGCGACGCTGGCGAACAGCGACATCAGCCTCAGCATCGCGCCCGGCGAAATCCACGCACTTCTGGGCGAAAACGGCGCCGGCAAAAGCACGCTGGTCAAGATCATCTACGGCGTGGTGCGGCCCGACGCGGGCGCGATCGCGTGGGAAGGCGCGCCGGTCGAGATCGCGGACCCGAACGCCGCGCGCCGCCTTGGCGTCGGCATGGTGTTTCAGCATTTCTCGCTGTTTGAAAGCCTCACGGTCGCCGAGAACATCGCACTCGGTCTCGGCGCCAGCGAGACCATCGCGGAACTGACTGTCCGCATCGAGGAAATCGCCCGGCGCTATGGCCTCGCTGTGGAGCCGACACGGCATGTGCATCACCTGTCGGTCGGCGAGCGTCAGCGCGTGGAGATCGTGCGCTGCCTGCTGCAATCGCCGCGCCTGCTCATCATGGATGAGCCGACTTCGGTTCTGACGCCGCAGGAGGCGGAAGGGCTGTTCGACGTGCTGCGCCGCTTGTCGGACGAGGGGTGCAGCGTGCTGTACATCAGCCACAAGCTGGAGGAGATCAAGGCGCTGTGCGAGCACGCGACCGTGCTGCGCGCCGGGCGCGTGGTGGGCGAGTGCGATCCGCGCGTGTCCACCGAACAGCAGATGGCGGAACTGATGATCGGCGGCGCACTGCCGACCGCGCATCGCGCGGCGCCGTTGCGGGAGGGCCGGCCGTGCCTGGAAGTCGCCCGCCTTACGCTGATGTCGGACGAGCCGTTCGGCACGCATCTGCGCGACATTTCCTTCACGCTGCGTGACGGCGAGATTCTTGGAATCGCCGGTGTCGCCGGCAACGGGCAGAAGGAATTGCTGGCCGCCTTGTCCGGCGAACGTCGCGCGCCGACGGCCGAGGCGGTGCGCATCGGCGGTGTGGCCGCTGGCCTGCTCGGCCCCGCCGCGCGGCGGCGGCTGCACCAGTCGTTCATCCCGGAGGAACGGCTGGGCCGTGGCGCCGTTGCCGAATTTCCGTTGCGGGAGAACGCGCTGCTGACGGTGTACCAGGCGGGCTTCGTGCGCGGCGGGCTGATCCGCTTCGCCTCTGTCGCGCGGTATGCCCGCGACATCATCACGCGGTTCAATGTCAAGGCGGCCGGCATCGATGCGGCAGGCAGCAGCCTGTCCGGCGGCAACATGCAGAAATTCATCGTGGGCCGGGAGATCGGCACCAACCCGCGCGTGCTGCTCGCCGCGCACCCGACCTGGGGCGTGGACATCGGCGCCGCCATCGCGATCCGGCAGGCGCTGATGGACCTCGCGGCCGCCGGCAGCGGCGTGCTGGTGGTCTCGGAGGATCTGGCGGAACTGTTCGAAATTTCCGACTACATCGCCGTGCTCTCCGGCGGACGGCTCTCGGCGCCGAAGCGCACGCATGAGACGACGGTGGAGGAAGTGGGGCTGCTGATGGGCGGGAAGATGGAGGCGGGTGCGGGCCCGGCGGTGGCCGATGCGGCTTAGCCTGGAAGCGCGCGCGAAGCCCGCGCGCATCATGGTCTGGGCATCGCCGCTGATCGCGGCTGTCGGCTCGATCATCGGCGTCAGCATCCTGTTCGCCGTCCTCGGGCGTGATCCGCTCGCGGCGCTGAATATCCTGTTCGTCGCGCCGCTGGAAACGATCGACGGGCTTGCCGAACTCGGGTTGAAGGCCACGCCGCTGCTGTTGTGCGCGATCGGCATCGCCGTGGGCTGCCGGGCGGAGGTCTGGAACATCGGCGCCGAGGGCCAGTTCACCATCGGCGCGATCTGCGGCGGCGGCGTGGCGCTGGCGTTCGGCGGCAACGATTCCTGGTGGCTGCTGCCGGTCATGCTGCTGGCCGGCATCGCGGGCGGCATGGCATGGGCGGCGATTCCGGCATTCCTGAAAACGCGATTCAATGCGCACGAGATTTTGACCACGCTGATGCTGACCTACGTCTCCATCCAGTTGCTCGGCTATCTCGTGCACGGGCCGTGGAAGGATCCGCAGGGATACAGTTTCCCGCAGACCCGGCAATTCGAAGCCGATGCGTTGCTTCCGATGCTGATCGAGGGCACGCGGCTGCACATCGGCGTGGTGTTCGCGCTGGCCTCCGTCCCGCTCGGCAGCATCCTGCTCGGCCGCACGATGTTGGGCTTTCAAATCCGCACCGTGGGCGCGGCGCCGGCGGCGGCACGCTATGCCGGGTTCAGCCGCAACAGGATCGTCTGGGTTTGTCTGCTGCTGAGCGGCGGCATGGCGGGGCTGGCCGGCATCTGCGAGGTGGCGGGGCCGGACGGACAGCTTACGCCGGTGATCTCGCCAGGGTACGGCTTCGCGGCCATCATCGTGGCCTTCCTCGGCCGGCTCAATCCCATTGGCATCCTGTTTTCCTCGGCGCTGATGGCGTTGCTGTATCTGGGGGGCGAGGGGTTGCAGGTGTCGATGCAACTGCCCATCGCGGTGACCGGCACCATCCAGGGGATGCTGCTGTTCTTCCTGCTCGCGGCGGATGTGCTGATCAACTATCGTGTGCGGCTCAAGCCATCGCGCGCGGCGGCGGGAGCGACGGGCCATGCATGAGACCGAGATCCTGCTGGCGGTCGTCGTCGCGACGCTGCGGGCAGCCACGCCGCTGATGATCGCGGGGTTCGGGGAACTGATCGCCGAACGCTCCGGCGTGCTCAACCTCGGTGTTGAGGGCATGATGCTGATGGGTGCCTCGGTCGGCTTCATCGGCACGGTCGCCACCGGCAGCCCGATCCTGGGCTTCGTGGCCGCCATGCTCGCGGGGGCGGCGCTGGCGCTGGTATTCGGTGTGCTGACGCTGTCGCTGATGGCCAATCAGGTCGCGACCGGATTGGCGCTGACCATCTTCGGCGTCGGATTTTCCGCGCTGGTCGGGGTCGGCTGGATCGGCACTCCGTTGCAGGGCATTGCCACCGACATCTGGCCCGGTCTGAGCAAGGCCTCACCGATGGTCCAGCAACTGATGCTGCTCGATCCGGTCGTCTGGCTCGCGATCCTGCTGCCATTCATCGCGCAGCGCTTCATCTATCGCACGCGCGCGGGCCTCATTCTGCGCGCGGTCGGCGAAAGCCACGATGTCGCGCACGCGCTCGGCTATTCGGTGCTGCGCATCCGCTACCTCGCTGTGCTGTTCGGCGGTGCGATGAGCGGGCTTGCCGGCGCCTACCTCTCGCTCGCCTACACGCCGATGTGGAGCGACAACATGGTGGCCGGGCGCGGCTGGATCGCGCTGGCGCTGGTGGTGTTTTCCACCTGGAAGCCGCTGTGGCTCGCCATCGGGTCGTTGCTGTTCGGCTTCGTTACCATCGCGCAGTTTCAGGCCGAGGCGCTGGGCCTGGATGTCTCGCCGCATCTGCTGGCCATGCTGCCGTATCTTGCCACCATCGTCGTGCTGGTGTTGATCTCGCGCGATGCCACGCGCCTGAAGCTCAACGCGCCCGCGGCGCTTGGCCGGCCGTTCCATGCCACTGCCTGACCTGTTGGACATCTTGGGGAACCCTGAACCATGACCACCACTCGCCGTTCGCTGTTGCAGGCCTCGCTGGCCCTGCCGGCCGCCGCCATGTTGCCGCGCGCCGCCGGTGCCGCCGCGCCGTTCAACGTCGGCTTCGTTTACGTGGCCCCGATCGGCGATGCCGGCTGGACGTTCCAGCACGAGCTGGGCCGCAAGGCCCTGGTGGCGGCGCTGGGTGACAGCGTCAAGACGTCGTTTGTCGAGAACGTGCCCGAGGAAGGCGCGGACGCCGAGCGCGTGATCCGCAAGCTCGCCACCGATGGCAATGGCCTGATCTTCACCACATCGTTCGGCTTCATGGAGCCGACGCTGAAGGTGGCCAAGCAGTTCCCGAAAGTGAAGTTCGAGCACTGCACCGGCTACAAGCGCGCGGCGAACCTCGCGACCTATTCCGCGCGCTTCTACGAGGGCCGCTACCTCACCGGCCTCATCGCCGGGCGGATGACGAAATCCAACGTCATCGGCTACGTCGCGGCCTTCCCGATCCCCGAGGTGGTGCAGGGCATCAACGCGGTGCTGCTGGCCGCGCGCACGGTGAACCCGAACGTGACGATCAAGGTGGTGTTCGTCAGCTCCTGGTTCGATCCGGGCAAGGAGCGCGCGGCCGCCGACACGCTGATCAGCCAGGGTGCGGACGTGGTGATGCACCACACCGATTCCTCGGCCGTGGTGCAGGGGGCCGAGGAAAAAGGCGTGTGGTCGTTCGGCTATGACTCGGACATGCTGCGCTTCGGGCCGAAGACCAACCTGACCTCGGTGACGATGCACTGGGGCGATTACTACATCGAGCGGACCAAGGCGGCCATCGCCGGCACCTGGAAGTCCGGCGACGTGTGGGGCGGGCTGAAGACCGGCATGGTCAAGCTCGGGCCGCTGAACGCGGCTGTGCCCGATGCGGTGAAGGCCGAGGTCGCGGCGGTGCAGGCCAAGATCGAGGCGGGGACGCTGGTGCCGTTCGCCGGGCCGATCAAGGACCAGAAGGGCGCGATGAAGGTCGCCGCCGGCAAGTCGCTGAGCGATGGCGAGATCCTGGGCATGGATTGGTTCGCCGAGGGCGTGCAGGGCAAGCTGGGCTAAGTCGCGGGCGGGTCCGGATGTCCGACCGACCGCTCTGGCTGCGGGACCCGCTTGCCATTCTCGCCGACGGCGCCGAGCGTGGCGTCGTCGTGCGGGGTGGCCGCATCGTCGAGCTGGTGGCCGCGGGCCATCGGCCGGCGACGGCCGATGTGGCGATCTTCGATGCCGGCAACCATGTCGTCATCCCGGGCCTGATCAACACGCATCATCATTTCTACCAGACCCTGACACGCGCCACGCCGGCGGCGCTGGACCGTGTGTTGTTCGGCTGGTTGCAGGCGCTGTATCCGATCTGGGCGCGCCTGACGCCGGCTGCTCTGGAAAGCGCGGTGACGGTGGCGATGGCGGAACTTCTGCTCTCGGGCTGCACCACGACGACCGATCACCACTATGTCTTTCCGGCCGGGCTGGAGGACGCCATCGACATCGAGGTGTCGGTCGCCCGGCGCCTCGGCATCCGCGCGGTGCTGACGCGAGGCTCGATGAACCTCTCGCAGCGCGACGGCGGGCTGCCGCCGGACAGCGTGGTGCAGGACGAGGATACGATTCTGGCCCACAGCGCGGCGCTGATCGACCGGCACCATGACGAGGCCGACGGCGCGCTGATCCAGATCGCGCTGGCGCCGTGCTCGCCGTTTTCCGTCACGACATCGCTGATGCGCGCGACGGCCGAACTGGCCCGGCAGCGCGGCGTGCGACTGCACACGCATCTGGCGGAAACCGACGACGAAACCGCGTTCTGCCTCGCCCGCTTCGGGCATCGGCCGCTGGACTATCTGGAGGAAGTCGGCTGGCTGCACAGCGGCGTGTGGCTCGCGCACGGCGTGCATTTCGACGCGGCGGAAATCTCCCGCCTCGCCCGTGCCGGCGTGAGCGTCACCCACTGCCCGTGCAGCAACCAGATCCTCGGCAGCGGGCATTGCCCGGTCTGCGACATGGAGGCGGCTGGCCTGTCCGTCGGCCTCGGCGTCGATGGCTCGGCCTCGAACAACGCCTCCAACCTGATGCAGGAGGTGCGGGCGGCGTTTCTGTTGCAGCGGCATCGCTACGGCGTGGAGCGGGTGAGCCACAGAGACGCGCTGCGCTGGGCGACGCAAGGCTCCGCCGCCTGTATCGGCCGGCCGGAGCTGGGCGCCATCGCGACAGGCAAGGCGGCCGACCTCGCGCTGTTCCGGCTGGATGAGCTGCGGTTCGCCGGGGCCCGCGACAAGCTGGCCGCCCTCGTCCTGGCCGGCGCGCACGCGGCGGACCGGGTGATGGTCGGCGGGCGCTGGGTGGTGGAGGACGGCGCCATCCCCGGCCTGGACCTGCCCGCCCTGCTGGCCCGGCAGGAGGCAGAGTCGCTGCGGCTTGCCGGCGCATGAAAGCGCGCCTGTTCGTCTGTACCACCTGCGACCGCTACGCCCAGCCGCCACCGGCCCCCACGCGCGGCGAGCAGATGCTCGCCGCCATCCAGGCGGAGGCGGAGCGGGTGGGCATCGGTCACGCCATCAGCACCGTCGCCTGCGTCAATTCCTGCCCGCGTCCGGCAGGGGCAGCACTGCGGGAGGGCAGGGGCGGCGGCGTGTTCCGCTTTGCCCGTCTCACGCCCCCGGATGCGCCGGCCCTGGTCGACTTCGTCGCCCGTCGTGTGGCGGGGGAGCGGGTGGAGGTGCCGGACAGTCTTGCCGACCGCGTCGCCAGCTACATCCTGCCGCGCGGCCCGGCGGCGGAGTGATGCTTTCGCGGCTTGCGCGCGCCGCGCCGCCTCCCCACACTTGAGCGGGCAGAAGGAGATGGGAAACGCTATGCAGCGTCGCAAACTTGGCCGCTCGGGTCTCGAAATCGCACCGATCGTGTTCGGCGGCAACGTGTTCGGCTGGACGGCGGATGAGGGAACCTCGTTCGCCCTGCTCGATGCCTTCGTCGCCTCCGGGTTCAACTGTATCGACACGGCGGATGTCTATTCGCGCTGGGCGCCCGGCCACACCGGCGGCGAGAGCGAGACCATCATCGGCAAGTGGCTGAAGCGGCGCGGCAAGCGCGACGACGTCATCATCGCCACCAAAGTCGGCTCCGACATGGGGGATGGCAAGAAGGGCCTCGCCGGCGCCTACATCGCGCGCGCGGTGGAAGACTCGCTGCGCCGGTTGCAGACCGATTACATCGACCTCTACCAGGAGCATTTCGACGACGAGGCGACACCGGTCGAGGAGACCATGGCCGCGTTCGCGAAGCTCGTGCAGGCCGGCAAGGTGCGCGTGCTCGGTGCATCCAACATCACGCCCGCGCGGTTGCGTGCTTCCCAGGCGGCGGCGGGCAGCGGGCCGCGCTACGAAACCCTCCAGCCGCACTACAACCTTGTCGAGCGCGCCGGCTACGAGCGCGACTACGAGGCGCTGGCGACCGAACTGGGCATGGGCGTGATCCCGTACTGGTCGCTCGCGGCCGGGTTCCTGACCGGCAAATACCGTTCGGAAGCCGATCTCGGCAAAAGCCCGCGCGGTGGCGGGGTGAAGAAATACCTCACGCCCGCGGCCCTCGGCGTGATCGCCGCACTCGACGACATTGCCGCCGGCCTGCACGCAACGCCGGCGCAGGTGGCGCTGGCGTGGCTGATCGCCCGCCCTTCGGTCACGGCACCCATTGCCAGCGCCACGACCGTCGCGCAATGGCACGACATCGCCAAGGCGGTGGACCTGAAGCTGAGTCCCGAGGCGGTGAAGAAGCTCGACGCGGCGAGCGCGTAGGCGCCTCATTCACCGGGCCGGGGTGGCGCCTTGCCAACCCCGGCCTCAGAACGAAGCCGTCAGCCCGCCATCGGCCAGATGATACGAGCCGGTGATGAAACTGGCGTCGTCCGAGAGCAGGAACGCCGCGAGCCGCGCCACCTCGATGGGCTGGCCGATCCGGTTCAGCGCGTGCTTGGCGCCCCAGTCGTCCAGCACCGCTTGCGGGTTCGCTGGGTTCCAGTGCCGTGCATTGGCGCGCGCGAGCGGCGTGTCGATGCTGCCGGGGCAGATCGCGGTCACGCGGATATTCTGCTTGCCATGATCCAGCGCCATCACCCGCGTCAGTGACAGCACCGCGCCCTTGGTCGCCGCGTACGCCGCCACGCCCGCCTGGGTCGCCAGCGCCTGCACCGAGGACATGTTTACGACCGCCCCGCCGCCGCCCGCGACCATGTGCGGAATGACGTGCTTGGAGAGCAGGAAGATCGCCTTCAGGTTGACCGCCATCACGCGGTCCCAGTCCTCCTCCGGCATGTCCACCACCGAGCCGTGCAGTTCCAGCCCGGCGCAGTTCATCAACCCCGTGATCCGCCCGAGGGCCGCGGCGCGCGTGGCGACCGTGGCGCACTCGGCCCCACGGGTCAGGTCGGCGGCGACGGTGTGAATCGCGGGCGGCAGCGTCGCCAGCCCCGCCGCGTCACGGTCGGCGCCCACGACGGTCGCGCCCAGCGTGGCGAAATGCTCGGCCGAGGCGCGGCCGATGCCGGAGGCGGCGCCGGTCACGACCACGACGCCAGACAGCATCGTCATACGCCGCGCCGCTGGTGCTTGCGCCCATTGTCCCACTCGGCGGCGGCCGCCAGCACCGCCGGGCGTTCGCTGACCTGCGGGATGGCGACTTCCCACCACGCATCGTTCGGTGTCCAGCCGTAGGTGTCCACGTCGATCACCAGCACGGATGTGCGGTCGGCGGCGCGGGCGCGGGCGAGGGCGGCGTCGAGATCGGCGATGCTTGCCAGCTTTTCCGCGTGCGCGCCCATGGCGCGCGCGTGCGCCGCGAAATCCACCTTCACCTGCGCCACGCTCCGGCAATCCTTGAGCAGATTATTGAAGCTGGCGTTGCCGCTGTTGCGTTGCAGCCGGTCGATCACCGCGAAACCGCCATTGTCGCAAAGCACGACGACAAGCTTGTGGCCGGACATGACGGAACTCAGAATATCCGAGTTCATCAGCAGATAGCTGCCGTCGCCGACCATCACGAACGTCTCGTGGTCCGGCCGCGCCATCTTGGCACCCCAGCCGCCGGCGACCTCGTAGCCCATGCAGGAGTAGCCGAACTCCACATCGACGCCGCCGGACCACAGCGCCTTCCAGTTCATGTTCAGCTCGCCCGGCAGCCCGCCTGCCGCCGTCAGCACCGTGTCGCCCGGTTGTGCCGCACGGTTCACGGCGCCCACCACTTGCGCATACGTGACCGGGATGTCGTTGCCCGCGCGCACGCGCCCGTCCACCGCCGCATTCCACGCCGCGTAACGCCGCGCCGCCAGTGCCAGCCAATCGGCCGGGGCCGAATAGCCCTCCAGCGCCTCGCCCAGCACATCGAGCGCGGCGCGCGCATCCGCCACCACCGGGATGGCGGTGTGCTTGGTTGCGTCGAACCGCGCGGCATTGATCGCGACGATCTTCAGCTCCGGATTCTGGAACAGCGACCACGACCCCGTGACGAAATCCTGCAACCGCGTGCCGAGCGCGATCACCACGTCCGCCTCGCCCGCCGTTTCGTTGGCCGATGTGGACCCAAGCCCGCCGATCGGCCCCACGTTCAGCGCGTGCGTGTGCGGCAGCACGGCGCGGCCGGCGATCGTCTCGGCCACCGGCAGCCGGTGCCGCTCGGCGAACGCCTGCAACGCCGCCTCCGCCTGCGCGTAATGCACCCCGCCGCCTGCGACGATCAGCGGCCGCTTCGCCCCCCGGATTGCCGCGACAGCGGCGCGGATCTCCGCCGGATCGGGATGCGGCCGGCGCGCCGCGCGCACCCGGCGCTCAAAGAATTTTTCCGGATAATCATAGGCTTCCGCCTGCACGTCCTGCGGCAGCGCGAGAAACACCGGGCCGCACTCGGCCGGGTCCAGCAGCACCGCCAGCGCCTGCGGCAAGGACGACATGAGCTGCGACGGCCGCGCGATGCGGTCCCAGTAGCGCGTCACCGCCTTGAACGCGTCGTTCACCGTGATCGATGGATTGCTGAAATGCTCGACCTGTTGCAGCACCGGGTCTGGCAGCCGATGCGCGAACGTGTCGCCCGAGAGCAGCAGCACGGGGAGCCGGTTCGCGTGCGCCACGCCCGCCGCCGTGACCATGTTGGTGGCCCCCGGCCCGATCGAGGACAGGGCGAACATGAACCGCTGCCGCCGCATCGCCTTGGCGAAGCCGATGGCGGCCAACGCCATGGACTGTTCGTTCTGCCCGCGCCAAGTGGGAATGATGTGCTGCGCCGCCTGCAACGGCTCGCTCATGCAGGTGACGGAGCCATGCCCGAAGATTGCGAACCCGCCGCCGCACAGCGGCACCTCGTGGCCGTCGATCTCGGTGTATTGCGCCGCGAGATAGCGAACCAGCGCCTGCGCCATTGTCAGCCGCACGGTCTTCATGGGTTCCTCCGTCCGCTTTTGGGTGAGTGTGAACCCCGGCGAAGGGCTGTCAAGCGGCGCGCGCCACACCGACTGCCACATCGGACAATGCGACTTCCGTGCCTCGATCGAAGGCCGCCGCCTGCCGTACAGAGCCCTATCGGCCGCCCAGATACACCGACAACCGCCGCTCCATCAGCCGGGTGGCCCCGCCAACGACGCTGGTCATCGCGTAGTACATCACGCCAATTGTCAGAAAGAACGCAAAATCCTGGAACGTGTCGCTGATCGCCATTTGCGCGGACAGGAACAATTCTCGCACAGTGACCAGCGAAACGAGAGCGGAATTCTTCGTCAGCGCCACGAACTCGTTGCCCAGCGGCGGCA
>JAKBCB010000511.1 GCA_021808185.1 Pseudomonadota bacterium | reverse complement strand
CTCAAGTTGGCGCCTCGATCTGCACGACGGCGGCGTCGACGGGCGCCGGCGTCAGCGTAGCCATCTGGCTGATCAGGTATCCAACGCCGGCGATCTTGTGCTCGTGCTTGGGTTCGAAGGAGGCCAAATGGCTGCGCACGATACGCCGCATCTGGTCGGCATCGAAACCTGGCTTGAACTCGATCAGCAGCGGCGCCAACGGGAAGCCATAGAACAGAGCCTCCGCCAGCTGCGTATATGCGTTGCCGCGCCAGAACGCCTCGGGAATGGCCTCCGGTGGCGGCAGCAGGCGCGTGGTGCCGAAGGCCAGCTCAAGATCGGTGATGGGTTCGGCATCCACCCGCGGCGGCGTGATCGTAGGTGCGTGCATGAGCGACCTCATCCGCGGTGGATTTCCCGTGGTGGAGCGACTCTAGCATGCATGCCAGCCTATTGCTAGCCCATTGCTACGCCATATTATCAATTCGCCAATAATTGCACTTATTGAAGATTGACAATCTTGATAACGTCGGTAACATATGCCATGATTAGAGACGTCGGAGCCGCTGCCGCACATGCTGCCGCGCGGCGCTGGCAAGCCCTTGGTCCGCATATGTGCTGGCCGCGTAACCCATCTGGCATCAGTTGCCGCGGAGAACGAGATGAGCGAGGCGTATCCCATCCTGGAAGCCGGACCGCAACGTGGAACGTCCATCGGCACCATCGAGCACCTCAGCGATCTGTCGTCCGATGCACCAGCCGCCACCGATAGCCTGCGTGCCATCTCAATCGGCTGGGAATCTCGCGCACAGGGATCGACAAGGCTTTTCAAGACCACAGTCATCGACAAGATCGCCCGCGCCGCGCAGGCCCTGACGCGACCGAGCGCCGCGGTGCGCAAGCTTCTGATTGACGATCTGGCAAACGCGCGACCGGGCCCAGCCCGTCTTTTCTACGTTCTGGAACAGAACAGGCGCGTTCGGAGCATCCCGCCCGAGGACTTCGCGATCACTGCGCATGCTTGGAAGGATCTCAGCAGTATCTTCCTGCTGGAGATCAACGCCGCCGATGCGGCCAGCGTGCGTTCCGATGTCGACCAGTGGCTGCACGGCTTCGACCAGGTCATCGCCCCACTGACCGTACCCATGCCGCCGCTTACAGCGCGCGCCGAGGTCAACGCAAGCCTGCAGATCCTCGAGACGACCAACGCGCTCTCCAGGAACGAAGGGACCGAACCGCCCATCGCCGCAGCCATCGGGCGCCGTGATGCGCTGCTGGTGCGTGCCCGCGATGAGCGCTGGCCCGACTCGGCGGCAGCGGGTCGCCTGCTGGGCAGCAGCAGCGACGCCGGGGGCAAGCAGAAGGCGTTCCGCGAGCGCGCCGCGCTGCGCCTCCTCGGTGTGTGGTCAGCCCCGGACCGCACCTTCTATCACCCGCCGTTCCAGTTCACCGACGGCGGCACGGTCAGACCCGAGTTCATCGAGTTGCTGCAGGCGCTGGCCGAGAATCCTGCGCTGACCCACGAACAGGACGTCAACGGCTGGAACCGTCTCAGCTGGCTGACGCGCCGGCGCGCCGAATTGAGCGAGCGCGGCCTGGCGGAGGATGCGGCCGCGGACGGCGTTCCGGAGCATGAAGACACCCTGGATGACACGGCACGAACGCCCGAGACGGTCTTCGCGTCCGACCCCGCGGCGGTCATCGCCCTGGCCCGTGAGGACGCGGAGGCGGCGCATGGCCGTCTCTGACCGACTGCACCGCATCCAATTCACCGATCTCATCGAGCGCGAGTATTGGCACATTTTCCACCAGGATTTTGGACCCCTGGTGCCGCACCCGGCCTCTCTCGCCCGCCTGGCGTTGGTCCATGACCGTCCGCCGGGCACGGTCGTGAGAGCAGCATTCTTTCTGGCATGGACGGTGGCAGGGGCGATCTGGGAGACCGGCCTGCGCGGCATTCCCGGCGACGAGACGGAGGTCGAACTCGATCCGGGCTGGCTGGCCACCCACTACCTCGCCCGCCTGCGCCTTATGCGCCGCCTCCCGATCATCGCCCTCGATCATCCCATCCGACGCAAGATCATCGACATCGACTCACCGGAGGATCAGCGCTGGCACGGCCACCTCACGACCAACCGGTACCGGCGCACCCACTTCGCCGCGGCGGCGGTGGATGCGCAATGTCGGGAAGCCGGGAAGATCCTGCCCGGTTTCCAGTGGTACTCCAGGCAATTGCAAGGGGACCGCGTGGGCGTGTTGTACCCGCCCGTCTTCGACCCCGCGGACTGGGAAGTGGCGGAGGTCATCCGACTGGATACGCCGGAGGGTCTGGCGCTGATCGCGCGGGCATTGTCCGCGGGTGGCTACACGCTCGCGCGCTCGCTTGGATGGGTCGGCGGACGGCCCGAGATGGAGCGGTGATGCGAAACGAACCGATTTCGTTGGTGCAGGATCATCTGCAGCTCCTGGTGCTGGACAGCCTGCAAGGCCTGATCGGCATAGAACCCGTGGCGCCCGCCGCGCTCGCCGCCACGCCGCACGTTCTCACACCGGCTCAAGCCTTCGAGAGGCTGCGCGTCTGGCAGGCCGACTTCGAGGCGGGGCAGGCATCGGCCACAGTCAAGGCGGTGCGCGCCGACTGGGGCCAGTACATGGCGTGGTGCCATGGCACCGGCCACTCGCCGTTGCCGGCGTCGCTTGAGCAGCTTGTCAAGTTCCTGACCAACGCGATCGACCGCGGGCGCAAGCGGACGACGGTGGCACGCTACCTTTACACCGTCTCCCTGATCCACGACGCCGCCGGCCTGCCCAACCCGGCCAAGGACCGACGCTGGCCCCTCACGTGGAAGGCGCTGACCAAGCGCCTCAAGGCCACGGGCGGCAGCTACCGACGGCAGGCCGGCGCGCTGGTGGCCGCCGACGTGGCCCGCATCCTCGCCACGCTCGGCGACGATCCGCGCAGCCTGCGCGACGCGGCGCTGCTCAGCCTCGCTTCCGACACTCTGCTGCGCGAGGCCGAGCTGGTCGCGGTCGAGGTCAAGCATCTGCAACCGGA
>JAKBCB010000510.1 GCA_021808185.1 Pseudomonadota bacterium | reverse complement strand
GTAGCCCCGCCTATTCCGGCGCGGGGGAGGCGAGCGGCTTGTCCTTCTCGACGATGTAGTTGGCGATGATGATGGCGGTCGCCTCGCCGTTGCGCGCCGCGTGCGGCACGCCCGGCGGAATCTGGAAGCTGTCGCCCTCCGCCATCTGCTGGTCGGCCTGGCCGGCCACCTGGAGCGTGGTGCGGCCGGACAGCAGGTAGCTGCTCTCGATCCCCGGATGGGTGTGGCGGGCGACGATCGCGCCCGGCGCGATCTCGGCGCGCACCAGCACGTTGACGTAGTTGGTGCCGGTCAGGTCGGTGCGGCGCAGGATGGTGCGCTTGAGGCCGGTGGTCTGCGCCCCCGCCTCCCCGGCGATCAGGCCGAGGGCGGCGCAGAGCGCGCATCCGGCGAAACGGCGGCGGCTGAGCAGCATGACGGACCCTCCCCTGCGTTTGAGGTCACGCTAGGCCCGGGGGCCGGGCGGCGGCAAGCCGGATTGTGCCCGGATGGCCTGCGCCGTTGCGACCCCGGCCGGGGCGGACTAGGGTGCCCGCCCCTTTGTATGTCAGCCGAGCCGCGCCATGCACCTCACCGCCGACCGCCTCGACCGGATCAGCCCGAGCCAGACCATCGCCATCTCCACCAAGGCGCGGCAGCTCAAGGCGGCGGGGCGGGACATCATCAGCCTGTCCGCCGGCGAGCCGGATTTCGACACGCCGCAATTCGTCAAGGACGCGGCGATCCGGGCGATCCAGGCCGGCGAGACGAAATACACCGATGTCGCCGGCACGCCGGCGCTGCGCCGCGCCATCGCCGACAAGTTCCGCCGCGATTCCGGCATCGACTACAAGCCCGAGGAGATCATCGTCTCCACCGGCGGCAAGCAGGTGATCTTCAACGCCATGGTGGCGACGCTGAACGCGGGCGACGAGGTCGTCATCCCCTCGCCCTGCTGGGTCAGCTACCCGGACATCGTGACGCTGGCGGACGGCAAGCCGGTGATCGTGCCGTGCGGGCAGAATCACGGCTTCAAGCTGCGCGCCGAGGACCTGGAGGCGGCGATCACCAAGCGCACCCGCTGGTTCCTGCTGAACAGCCCGTGCAACCCGACCGGCGCCGCCTATTCCGCCGAGGATTTGCGGCCAATCTGCGACGTGCTGCTGCGCCATCCGGATGTCTGGGTGTTCACCGACGACATCTACGAGAAGCTGGCCTATGACGGGTTCCGCCCGGCCACCATCGTGCAGGTGGAACCGCGGCTGCGCGACCGCACGATCACGATGAACGGGTGCAGCAAGGCCTATGCGATGACCGGCTGGCGCATCGGCTTCGCCGGCGCGCCGCTGGCGATGACCAAGGCGATGGACAAGCTGCAAAGCCAGTCCACCAGCAACACCAGCAGCGTCAGCCAGGCGGCGGCGCTGGCGGCGCTGACCGGGCCGCAGGATTTCATCGGCGAGATGGTGGCGGTGTACCGTGAGCGCCGCGACCTGGTGGTGGAGATGCTGAACCGCGCCCCCGGCGTCACCTGCCACAAGCCGGAAGGCGCGTTCTACGTGTTCCCCTCCATCCACGGCTGCATCGGCAAGACCAGCGCCGGCGGCGCGCGCATCACCGATGACGAGAGCTTCGTGGTGGCGCTGCTGGAGGAGCAGGGGGTGGCCGCGGTGCATGGCGCGGCGTTCCTGTATCCGGGCCATTTCCGCATCAGCTACGCCACCGACACGGCGAGCCTGCGCGAGGCCTGCACGCGCATCCAGCGCTTCTGCGAAGGGCTGCGCTGAGGCATGCCGGGCTTCGCCAGCCGCCTGCAACGCGCCCGCATCGGCGCCACGGTGGCGATGACGGTGCGCGCGCGCGAACTGCGCGCGGGCGGGGCGGACGTGGTGCAGCTCACCATCGGCGAGCCGGATTTCGCCACCCCGCCGCACGCGATCGCGGCGGCGCACGCCGCGGCGCTGCGCGGGGAGACCAAATACCCGCCGCAGGACGGCACGCCGGCGCTGAAGGCGGCGGTGCAGCGCAAGTTCCGCCGCGAGCACGGGCTCGACTACGACCTCGGTGAGATCATCGTCGGCCACGGCGGCAAGCAGGTGATCTTCGATGCGCTGCTGGCGACCGTGGAGCAGGGCGACGAGGTGCTGATCCCGGCACCCTACTGGTCCGCCTATGCGCTGATGACGCATACCGTCGGCGGCACGCCCGCCTTCGTGAACTGCCCGCAGAACAACGGCTTCCGCCTGCGGCCGGAGGATCTGGAGGCGGCGATCACGCCGCGCACCCGCTGGCTGTTCCTGAACTTCCCGAACAACCCGACGGGGGCGGCCTGCTCGCGCGCCGACCTCGCGGCGATCGGGGAGGTGATGCTGCGGCATCCGCATGTCTGGATCCTGTCGGACGACATGTACGAGCATCTGGTGTACGACGGTTTCGAGTACGCGACGCTCGCCGCCGTGGAGCCGCGGCTGCGCGACCGCGTGCTGACCGTCTCGGGCGTGTCCAAGACCTATGCGATGACCGGCTGGCGCATCGGCTTCGGCGCCGGCCCGCGCGAGCTGATCCGGGCGATGGTCAACATGCAGGGCCAGGCGACCGCCGGCGTCTCCCCGGTCGCGCAGGCGGCGGCGGCGGCGGCGCTGGACGGGCCGCAGGAGCTGGTGGCCGAGCGGGCCGCGATCTATCGCGCGCGGCGCGATCTGGTGGTGGACCGGCTGAACGCCATCCCGGGCATCGCCTGCCACCGGCCGGAAGGCGCGTTCTACGTGTTCCCCAACATCGCCGGCTGCCTGGACCGCACCAGCCAGGGCGGGCGGCGGATCGCGACCGACGAGGATTTCGCGACCGCGCTGCTGGAGGAGCAGCATGTCGCGACCGTCCACGGCGGCGCCTTCGGCATGAGCCCCTATCTGCGCATCTCCTACGCCACCGACACCGCGGCGCTGGAGCGCGGCTGCCAGCGCATCGCCGCCTTCGTGGACGGGCTGCGCTGAGCCGATGCGGCTGCGCGCCGGGCGCGATGACGACGCCGCCGCGGTCATCCGCATCATCGGCGATTGC
>JAKBCB010000509.1 GCA_021808185.1 Pseudomonadota bacterium | reverse complement strand
GTGCCCAGCAGCGGCCGCGCGGCGGCGATGGCGGCGACCGCGCGGTCGGTCGATCGTTGCAGCGCCAGCGAGGGCGCGCGCAGGAAGGCGTCGGGGATGGCGATGCGGCCCGGGTCGTAGTCGCGGGCGATCGGCAGCAGGCCGATGGCCACCAGCCCCAGCAGCGCCATGGCCGGCATCCAGGCCAGGCCGGCCGCCTCCGTGCCCTGCCGGCGCTTGATGAGGCCGGCGAGCAGCGGCCATGCCATCGCGATCAGGAACGGGAATCCGTAGTACCCGACCATCCAGCCGGCCAGATCGGAGGCCGCGAACAGGTGCAGCAGCGCCCAGGGCAGGCAGGCGACATAGCCGAGCATGGTGTAGGGGTTGCGCGCGCGCACCGCCCACAGCCCGGCCGCGGCCGCCGTGGCCAGGATGCCGGCGTGGAGATACGCCCAACCGAGCAATCGGCTCGTCACCAGCCGGGCGGTCAGATGCGCATAGGGCGGGTCGCCAAGATAGACGCGCGCGAACGACGAATGGCCCGGGAACGCCAGATGCTGCGCCAGCAGCGCGAGCACTGAATACAGCAGCCCCGCCAGCGCGAAACCAAGCAACCGCCGATCCGAGCGCCACGGCGTGCCGCGCAGCCGGTTCAGCGCCAGCCAAACCACCAGGAAGCCGAAGGCGTGCAGCCCGAGATCCTCGCGCGTGGCCAGCGCGAAGCCGAACGCCACCCCGGCGACGATCGGCCGATCCAGCACCAGGCCCACCAGACACAGCAGCAGGCAGGCGGCCCCGAAGGTCTCGAAATGCGGGTAGCGGGCGATGGCGATGGCCAGTCCGCTGGCCGCGAAGGCAACCGATGCCAGCGCCGCGAGCGGCGGCATCCAGCCCCGCCGCATCCCGTAGCCGCCGACCAGCAGCCAGTAGATCGCCGCCGCCAGCAAGCCATGGGCGAGGCCGACGAAACCGGCAAAGACCTGCGGCATCGACAAAGCCAGCGCATGGCCCACCGCGCCTACCAGCAGCAGCACCGGGGCCACATGGAAGACGAAGAAGCTCTCGCCGCCGAGGCTGGGCGGCAGGTTCAGGGCGGCGTCGTCGCGCCACATCACCGCGCCGAGCAGCCCTGAATCGAGCAGGAAGCTGCCGCGCAGGTAGAAGTGATACAGCATCAGCCGGGCGAACAGCGCGAACGCGACACCGAACGCCGCCGCGCCGAGCAACACGATCGCGGCGCGGCGCCACTCGCCGGGGCGGCCCGCGGCGCGCTTGACCGGGGCTGTTTCCGGCATGCGGCTGGCGTGCCGTGCCTGTGCGGGACGGCGCCGCGCGGTCAGCGCGACTCGGTGAGCAGGCTGAGCTGGCGGTTGTCGTTGTGCGAGGCGTCGGGCACCGGGATCGGGTAGTCCCCGGTGAAGCAGGCGTCGCAGAATTGCGGGGCGGTGCCGTTGCGCGTGCCTTGGCCGAGCGCCCGGTAAAGCCCGTCGATGGAGATGAAGGCGAGGCTGTCGGCGCCGATCAGCGCCGCCATCTCCTCGACGTTGTGGCTGGAGGCGAGCAGCTTGCCGCGCTCCGGCGTGTCGATGCCGTAGAAGCAGGAATGCGTGGTCGGCGGCGAGGAGATGCGCATGTGCACCTCGGCCGCGCCGGCCCCGCGCACCATCTCGACGATCTTCTTGCTCGTGGTGCCGCGCACGATGCTGTCATCGACCAGCACCACGCGGCGGCCTTCCAGCACGGCGCGGTTGGCCGAATGTTTCAGCTTCACGCCGAGATGGCGGATGATGTCCGTCGGCTCGATGAAGGTGCGGCCGACATAATGGTTGCGGATGATGCCGAGTTCGAACGGCACGCCGCTTTCGGCCGCGTAGCCCATGGCGGCGGGCACGCCACTGTCCGGCACCGGCACGATGACGTCGGCGTTCACATGGCTTTCGCGCGCCAGCTCGGCGCCGATGCGCTTGCGCGCCTCGTACACCGGCTTGCCCTCGACCAGGGAGTCCGGGCGGGCGAAGTAGATGTACTCGAACACGCAGAAGCGGGCCGCCTGCCGGCCGAACGGGCGGAGGCTGCGCACGCCGGTATCGTCGATCACCACGATCTCGCCAGGCTCGATGTCGCGCACGAAGCTGGCGCCGACGATGTCGAGCGCGCAGGTCTCGCTGGCCAGCACCCAGCCGCCGGTGCCTTCGGCGAGCCGGCCGAGGATCAGCGGGCGCACGCCCAGCGGGTCGCGCGCGCCGATCAGCGCGTCCGAGGTCAGGGCGATCAGCGAATAGGCCCCGATCACCTGCTTCAGCGCGTCGATCAGCCGATCGACCACGGTCGAATACAGGCTGATCGCGATGAGATGGATGAACACCTCGCTGTCGGTGGTGGACTGGAACAGGCAGCCGCGCCGCACCAGCGCGCGCCGCAGCGCCAAGGCATTGGTGAGGTTGCCGTTATGGCCGACGGCGAGGCCGCCGAACTCGAAATCCGCGTACAGCGGCTGTACGTTGCGGATCACCGTGTCGCCAGTGGTGGCGTAGCGGTTGTGGCCGACGGCGCGGTTGCCGGGCAGGCCCGCGATCACCCGTGGTTCGGAGAAATTGTCGCCGACGAGGCCCAGGCCGCGATGCGAGTGGAAGCGCGTGCCGTCGTAGCTGACGATGCCCGTCGCCTCCTGACCGCGATGCTGAAGCGCGTGCAGCCCGAGCGCCGTGACGGCGGCGGCGTCCGTCGTGTTCCACACGCCGAACACGCCGCACTCCTCGTGCGGCTTGTCGTCGTCATGGTCGAGGTGCGGGGCGGCGGGGTAGGGCATCTGGCTTGGTCTCCAGACCGCGTCAGGGGCGGGCGATGGCCCGGCCCAGCGGGGCCACGCGCAAAAGGTCGGCGGCCTTGGTGAGATGCGCGCCGGGCGGGACGTGAACGACGGGCCGGTAGTCCTCCGGCAGCAGGCTGACCGCGAGGATCGCCCCATCGTAGATGAACGGCAGCATGCGTGCTTCCTGCACCGGCTGCGGCCAGCTGTCGAGCGGCACGATCAAGCCCGCCACGATATAGGTGACCGCCAGGATTCCCGCACCCCT
>JAKBCB010000508.1 GCA_021808185.1 Pseudomonadota bacterium | reverse complement strand
GGCGGCAATGTCGCGAAATGGTGCGACAATGACTTCGAGGCCCTGGTGGAGAAGGCGGCGACGGTCGCCGATCCGAAGGAACGCACGAAGCTGTACGAGCAGGCGCAGGTCATCATGCACGACCAGGCGCCGTTCTTCATGATCGCGCATTCGGTGGTCTATCTGCCGATGAGCAAGGCGGTGGTGGGCTACAAGATGAGCCCGCTCGGCCGCCACCAGTTCGACACCGTCGATCTGCAATAGGAACGGGCGGCTTGCGTTCTTCCCCCGGCCTGCTCCCCTTGCGGGAAGGGCCGGGGGAGCGTAGGGGCCGCACGTCCTGATACGGTTAGCGCATGTTCCGTTTCCTTCTGCGCCGCGTGGCGTTGATCGTGCCGACATTCGTCGGCGTCACGCTGCTCAGCTTCATGTTGATCCATCTGGTGCCCGGCGACCCGATCGAGGTCCGCTTCGGCGAGCGCGGCATCTCGCCCGAACGGCTGGCGATGCTGCGGCACGACGCGGGGCTGGATCGGCCGCTGTGGCAGCAATTCCTGTCCTATGAGGAGCAGGTGGCCACCGGCCATCTCGGCACCTCGGTGGTCACGCGTGAGCCGGTCTGGACCGAGTTCATCACGCTGTTCCCCGCCACCATTGAATTGTCCGTCTGCGCCATCCTGTTCGCCGTCGTCATCGGCCTGCCGCTCGGCGTGATCGCGGCGGTGCGGCGCGGCTCGGCGTTCGATTACGGGCTGATGGGCCTGTCCGTCACCGGTGCCTCCATGCCGATCTTCTGGTGGGGGCTGATGATGATCCTGGTGTTCTCCGTGGGCCTGGGATGGACACCGGTTTCGGGCCGCATTTCGGACCAGTTCTATGTCGAGCCATGGAGCGGGTTCCTGCTGATCGACTCCTGGTTTTCCGACGATGCGGGCGCGGTGCGCTCGGCGCTGTCGCATCTCATCCTGCCGACCATCGTGCTCGGCACCATTCCGCTGGCCACGGTTGCGCGCATGACGCGCTCGGCGATGCTGGAAGTGCTGGGCGAGGACTACATCCGCACGGCGCGCGCGAAGGGCCTGTCCGGCGTGCGCGTCGTCGTGGTGCACGCGCTGCGCAACGCGCTGATCCCCGTGGTGACGGTGATCGGCTTGCAGGTCGGCACGCTGCTCGGCGGCGCGATCCTGACGGAGACGATCTTTTCCTGGCCCGGCGTCGGGCACTGGCTGATCGAGAGCATCCAGCGCCGCGACTACCCGGTGCTGCAAGGCGGCACGCTGCTGGTCGCCTCGCTGGTCATGCTGGTCAATCTCGGCGTCGATCTGACCTACGGATTTCTCAACCCCAGGATTCGCCGCTGATGTCCGCCACGCAAACCACCGCGGCACCCATGCCCGGCGCGCTGCGCCTGTTCTGGCGCGGATTCTCGGAAAACCGTGGTGCCGTCGTGGGCCTCGCGGTGATGGTGCTGCTGATCCTGGCGGCGATCCTCGCCGATGTGGTGGCGCCGTACTCGCCCATCGAACAGTTCCGCGACCACTTCCTCACCCCGCCGGTGTGGCAGCAGGGCGGCACCTCCGGCTTCCTGCTCGGCACCGACGATGTCGGGCGCGACATTCTCACGCGGCTGATCTACGGCGCGCGGCTGTCGCTGGTGATCGGGTTGTCCGTGGTGGTGCTGGCGCTGAGCAGCGGCACCGCGCTTGGGCTGGTCGCGGCCTTCGCGGGCGGGGCGGTCGATACCGCGATCATGCGGTTCATGGACATCGTGCTGGTGTTCCCCTCGCTGCTGCTCGCCATCGTGATCGTCGCGATCCTCGGGCCGTCGCTGTTCAACGCGATGATCGCGGTGTCCATCGTGACGTTGCCCAACTACACGCGGCTTGTCCGCGCGTCCGCGCTGTCCGAGCTGTCGCGCGATTACGTGACCGCGACACGCTCGGCCGGCGCCAGCACCGTGCGGCTGATGTTCGACACGGTGCTGCCGAACTGCACGGCGCCGCTGATCGTGCAGGCCTCGCTCGGGTTTTCCTCGGCCATCCTGGACGCGGCCGCACTCGGCTTCCTCGGTCTGGGCGCGCAGCCGCCGACGCCGGAATGGGGCACGATGCTGGCCGGCGCCTTGCAATATTATCAGCGCGCGTGGTGGGTGCTGACCTTCCCCGGCATCGCCATCCTTGTCACCGTGCTCGCCTTCAACCTGTTCGGTGACGGGTTGCGCGACGCGCTCGACCCGAAGTTGAAACGCTGATGCCGCTGCTCGAAATCCGCAACCTCTCCGTCGAATTCGCCACCGCCCGCGGCACCTTCCGGGCCGTGGACGGTGTCGATGTGGTGCTGAACGAAGGGGAAATCCTCTGCGTCGTCGGTGAATCCGGCTCCGGCAAGAGTGTGTCGATGCTCGCCGCGATGGGGCTGATCGGCTACCCGGGCAAGGTCCGCGCCGATGTGATGCGCTTCGACGGCACCGACCTGCTCACGCTGTCGCCGCGCGGGCGCAGACGGCTGGTGGGCAAGGACATGGCGATGATCTTCCAGGAACCGATGTCCTCGCTCAACCCGTGCTACCCGGTGGGCTGGCAGATCGCCGAGGCGCTGCGCGTGCATCATGCGGTGCCGCGCCGGCAGGTGCGCGACCGGGTGGTGGAATTGCTGGATCAGGTCGGCATCCCGGCGCCGGCCTCACGCATGGGCGCGTTTCCGCACCAGATGTCCGGCGGCATGAACCAGCGCGTGATGATCGCGATGGCCATCGCCTGCAACCCGCGCATGCTGATCGCGGACGAGCCGACGACGGCGCTGGATGTCACCATCCAGAAGCAGATTCTCGATCTTTTGGTGAAGCTGCAACGCGAGCGCGGCATGGCGCTCGCCCTCATCACCCACGACATGGGCGTGGTGGCCGAGACCGCGCATCGCGTACAAGTGATGTACGCGGGCCAGATGGTCGAGGAAGCCCCGACCGAGGCATTGTTCGCCGCCCCGCGCCACCCCTACACGGCGGCGCTGCTGGAGGCGCTGCCGGAGCGCGCCATCGGCCGCAGGCGGCTGCCGACCATCCCCGGCGTGGTGCCCGGCAT
>JAKBCB010000507.1 GCA_021808185.1 Pseudomonadota bacterium | reverse complement strand
CCGCACGACTTCCGCGGCTGGCTTGCCGCCGATGACGGCGATGCTGCGCGGGCGCAGCAGGCGCGAGAGATCACGCACCGAGCGGGCGCAGCAGCTCGCGCGAGATGATGTGGCGCTGGATTTCGCTCGTGCCGTCCCAGATGCGTTCCACCCGCGCGTCGCGCCAGAAGCGTTCCAGCGGCAGGTCGTCCATCAGCCCCATGCCGCCATGGATCTGGATCGCTTCGTCCGTCACGCGCGCGAGCATTTCGGTGGCGAACAGCTTGGCCTGGGAGATTTCGCGATTGGCCGGCAACCCCTTGTCCAGCCGCCACGCGGCGGCCAGCGTCATCAGGTCGGCGGCGTCGATGGCGGTGATCATGTCCGCGAGCTTGAAACTGACGCCCTGAAACTTGCCGATCTGCTGGCCGAATTGCCGGCGCTGTGCCGCGTAGGTCAACGCGATGTCGAACGCCCGTCGTGCCCGGCCCACGCACATCGTGGCGACAGTCAGCCGCGTGGCATACAACCAGGTATTGGCGACTTCGAACCCCTGGCCTTCCTCGCCCAGCATCTGTGCCGCCGGCAGCCGGCAGTCGTCGAAGGTCAGGATGCAGTTATGGTAGCCGCGATGGCTGACCGAGTTGTAGCCCTTGCGGATCTCGAACCCTGGCGTGCCGCGATCCACCAGGAAGCAGGTGATGCGCTTGCGGCCGCGCGCTTCCTCGCCGGTGGCGATGAAGACGATGACGAAATCCGCGACATCCGCGTGGCTGATGAAGTGCTTGGTGCCGTTGACGATCCAGTCGTCGCCGTCGCGCCGGGCGAAGCACTTCATGCCGCGCACGTCCGACCCTGCGTCCGGCTCCGTCATTGCCAGCGCGTCGATCCGCTCTCCGCGCACGCAGGGCAGCAGGTAGCGTTCCCGCTGCTCCGCGTTGGCGGCGCAGAGGATGTTCGACGGCCGATACCACCAATGGTTCAGCGCCATGGAGGTGCGCCCGAGTTCCCGCTCCAGCAGCGCGAATGTCACCGCGTCCAGCCCGCCGCCGCCGAATTCCTCCGGGATGTTGGGCGCGTAGAAGCCAAGGTCCATCACCTTCTTCTGGATGTCCCGGGCGATCTCGCGCGGCAATTCGCCGTCGCGCTCCACCTGCGCCTCCAGCGGATACAATTCCCGCTCGACAAAGTCGCGCACGGTGCGGACGACGAGTTCCTGTTCCTCGGTGAGTCCGAAGTCCATGGCTCAACCCTTCCGCTTCATGCCGATGCTGCGGCCGGCGTTGTCCGGGCGCGGCAGGCCGGCATGGGCTACGACGATGGGGGCGAGTTTGTCCCGAACTTCGGGCAGCATCGGCGCGGCCCGGCCGGCCTTGGCATCGACATGGAGGTACATGTGCTCGCCCGTCGCCACCACCGCGCCGTCGTCGCCGCGATGGATGATCTGCCAGACATGCAGCCGCTTCTCGTCGGCGCCGAGAACCTGGGTCGTCACGTGGAACGGCGTATTCGCCCGCATCTCGTTCAGATGCATGATGTGCGTCTCGGCGGTGTAGAAGCTGTGGCCGCGCCTGACGTAATCCGTGTCCGCGCCGATCAGCGCCAGCAGCGCGTCCGACGCGGTGGAGAACACCTGGAGATAGCGGCTCTCGTTCATATGGCCGTTGTAATCGAGCCAGCCCGGCTCGACCCGCCCCTCGTACAGCCGCAGCGGTTCCGGCTTGACCGCGATGGCGACGGCATCGCGGCCCTGCGCCGACCACAGCCGCTTCTCGTAGTCGGCCAGCGTCCGGCCGGCACCGTAGTCGTTCGCCTTCAACCCCTGGAAGATCGAGACCAGACAGGAATCCCGCAGCCGCTCGAACTCACGAATCCCGGTACCGGCGGCCTGCGCGTCTGACTGCGCGCACAGCTTATCCAGCAGCGCCGTGTCCAGCTCCGGCACGTCCATCAGCTTGGTCCAGGGCCATTTCAGCGACGGGCCGAACTGCGCCATGAAGTGCCTCATGCCGGGTTCGCCGCCGGCGATGCGGTAGATCAGCATCGTGCCCATGAAGGCCCAGCGCAGGCCGGGGCCGAAGCGAATGGCGTCGTCGATTTCCTCCGTCGTGGCGACATCGTCGTTTACCAGCCACAGCGCCTCGCGCCACAGCGCCTCCATCAGCCGGTCGGCGATGAAGCCGTCGATCTCCTTGCGCACGTGCAGCGGGTGCATCCCGATGCGGCGATAGAACGCCATTGCCCGCTGCTTGGTGTCGTCGCTGGTTTTCTCGCCGCCGCACACTTCCACCAGCGGCATCAGATAGACCGGGTTGAACGGATGGCCGACGACGAACCGCTCCGGATGCTTCAGGCCGGATTGCAGCCGCGTGGGCAGCAGCCCGGAGGTGGAGGAACCGATCACCACGTCCGGGCGCATCGCGGTTTCGGCCTGCGCCAGCAGGCGGATTTTCAGATCCTCGCGCTCGGGCAGGCTTTCCTGGATGAAGTCTGCACCGTCCGCTGCTTCCTCCAGCGTGCGCACGATGCGCCATGTGCCGGGCGCGGGCAGCGGTGCGATGGTCAGCATCGAGTACGCACGGCGGGCGTTCTCGATCACTTCGCCGACCTTGCGCTCGGCTTCGGGGTCGGTGTCGCAGACCACCGCATCCATGCCGTTGAGCACCGCGCGCGCCGCCCACGCGCCGCCGATCACGCCCCCGCCGAGCAGGCCCACGCGCTTGATGTTGTCCACGGCTCAGCCCCGCTTCGTCAGATTGAGTTTCTTGCGCACATCGGCCGGTCCCAGGATGCGAGCACCCATCGCCGTCAGGATCGTCGCCGCGCGCTCGACCAGCTGGCCGTTGGTGGCAAACTGTCCGCGCCCGAGATAAAGGTTGTCCTCCAGCCCGACGCGCACGTTGCCGCCGGCCAGCGCCGCCATCGCCGTGTAAGGCAACTGCATCCGCCCGATGGAGAACGCAGAGAACACCGCCCCCGGCGGCAGCGCGTGCACCATCGCCATCAGCGACAGCGGATCGTCCGGCGCGCCGTACGGGATGCCCATGCACAACTGGATCAGCACCGGGTCGTCCAGCACGCCGTC
>JAKBCB010000506.1 GCA_021808185.1 Pseudomonadota bacterium | reverse complement strand
GATGCTGAAATTCGAGTGGCCGCTGATCGTGCCGGAAAACGCCGCGGTGCAGCGCCTTGCGCGCGCCACGTTCGATGTCAGCGAATACGTCATGGACATCGCTCGGCGGGAGGGCATCGCCCCCGGATTGCAGCCGATTCCGGGCGGGGTCGCGGTGCATCTGGCCTGCCACGCGCGGGCGCAGAACATGGGGCAGAAGGCGGCGGAAATGCTGCGCCTGCTGCCGGACACGGACGTGGACGTGACCGAGCGGTGCTCCGGCCATGGCGGCTCCTGGGGGTTCCGGACGGAGAATTTTCCGGTGGCGCTGAAGGTCGGCCGGCCGGTCGCGAAGAAGATGCGCGACAGCGGGCGCGGCTTTGTCACCTCGGAGTGCCCGCTGGCCGGCGCCCACATCAAACAGGGAATGGAGCGCCTCGGCGGCGAAGCGCCATTGCCGAGCCTCGTCGCCCACCCCATCCAACTGCTTGCCCGCGCCTACGGCATCGCCATCTGATCGGCATGGGAGAGAGACAGTGACCGCACGCACCAAAATCCTGCCGAGCGACATCATCGACCCGGCCGAATACGCCCGCACCCGTGTTGCCCGCCGCCGCGAGCTTGCCGCCCGCAAGCGGCTGCGCCGCGTCGAGGTCGGCCCCTCGATCACCTTCTACTTCGAGAACTACGACACGATGTGGCATCAGGTGCATGAGATGCTGCACATCGAGCGCGGTGGTGAGCCGCAGATCGCCGACGAGTTGGAAGCCTACAACCCGTTGATCCCGCAAGGGGCCGAGCTGGTGGCAACCTTCATGATCGAGATCGACGACGAAATCCGCCGCAAGCGCGTGCTCGCCGGCCTCGGCGGGATCGAGGACGCGGCATTCTTCCGCATCGGCGACTGGACGGTTCGCGGCACCCCGGAGGCCGACACCGACCGCACCACGGCCGAGGGCAAGGCGTCGTCCGTGCAGTTCGTGCACTTCCCCTTCACCCCCTCGCAGATCGCCGCCTTCCGCACCCCGGACGCGCAGGTGGTGCTCGGCCTGTCGCACCCGAATTACAGCCACATGGCAGTGCTGCCGGACGCGGTGCGGGCGGAGTTGGCGGGGGATTTCGTCTAGCAGGCTGCTGAACAGGCGAAAGGCAAGGTTGGGGCTTCGCCTCGCACCCCACCAGGGGCCAAGCCCCTGGACCTTGTGCTTTTTAGAAAAATTGGTGGGTCCAGGGGAACCTGTCCCCTGGCGGGTCGAGGGCAGAGCCCTCGTCTTGCTTCGTCATCGCGACGCCGGCACCAGCAGCGTCAGCAGGCCGCGCAGCAACTGCACCGGCGTCGGCGGGCAGCCCTGGATTTGCACGTCCACCGGGATCACCGCCGCGACCGAGCCGACGCAGGCCGGCGACTTGGCGTACACCCCGCAGCCGACCGCGCAATCCCCGGCCGCAACCACCCATTTCGGCGATGGCGTGGCGCGATAGACGCGCTCCAGCGCCTCGCGCATGTTGCGCGCCACCGGTCCCGTCACCAGCAGCACGTCGGCATGGCGCGGCGAGGCGACGAAGCGCAGGCCGAACCGCTCCAGATCGTAGTACGAGTTGCCGAGCGCGTTCACCTCCAGCTCGCAGCCATTGCAGGAGCCGGCGTCCACCTCGCGGATGGCAAGCCCGCGGCCCAGCTTGTGCCGTGCCGCCGCGTCCAGTTGCGCGCCGAGGGCGGCGAGTTCCGGGTCCAGCGCCGGGGCGGCTTCCGTCACCGCCGGTCGCAATAGGCCATCGAGGAGAAGTTTCAGCATCTCACCCTACAGATCCACGCCCGAATACGAGCAGTTGAAGGATTTGTTGCAGAGCGGAAAGTCCGCAATGATATTGCCCTCGACCGCCGCTTCCAGCAGCGGCCACTGGAACCACGACGCATCGCGCACATGGCAGCGCGCGACATGGCCATCCGGATCGAGGCGCAGCCACACCAGCACATCGCCGCGAAATGCCTCGACCAGCGCCATGCCCTCGCGCCCGGCGGCGGCGCGCGGCAGGTCGTCCGGCAGGCGCAGCGCGCCGGGACGCAGTTCCGCCAGCATCTGCCGGATCAACGCCTGACTCTGTTCGATCTCCTGGATGCGCACCAGCACGCGCGCGTCCACGTCGCCCGTCTCCAGCACCGGCACCGCGAAGGCCAGCCGGTCGTACGGCGCATACGGCAGATCCCGCCGCGCATCGAACCCGCGCCCCGCGGCGCGGCCGACATAACCCCCCGCGCCCCATTGCCGCACCAGCCCCTTGCCCACGCGCCCGGTGCCGGCGGTGCGGTCCTGCAATGACGTCGTCTTGTCGTACAGCGCCACCAGATGCGGAAATTTCGCGTCGATCTCGGCCAGTAGCGCGCGGATCGCGGCCTCACCCTCGGCTGAAAGGTCGGTCGCCACACCGCCCGGCACGATCCCGTCCATCGCGAGGCGATGCCCGAAGCAGGTGGCCATGGTGCGCAAGACGCGCTCGCGCAGCATCGCGCAATGCACCAGCATCATGGCGAACGCCGCGTCGTTGCAGATCGCGCCGACATCGCCGATGTGGTTGGCCAGCCGCTCCAGTTCCGCCATCAGGCCACGCAGCAGCACCGCACGCGGCGGCACATCGACCCCGGCCGCCGCCTCAACCGCGCGCGCGAAGGCGAGCGCGTAGGCCACCGTGCTGTCGCCCGAGATCCGCCCGGCCAGCCGCGCCGCGTCCGGCAGGCTCGCGCCCGCGAACAGCGCCTCGGTGCCCTTGTGGGTGTAGCCAAGCCGCTGTTCCAGCCGCACCACCGTCTCGCCGTCGCAGGTGAAGCGGAAATGTCCAGGCTCGATCACACCGGCATGCACCGGCCCCACGGGGATTTCGTGCAGATCCTCGCCGTTCACCGGCAGGAAGGCGTATTCCTCCGCCGCATGGTGCAGCCAGGGGCGCTTGTCCGGCAGCCCCACCGGCGCCATGCCGTACAGGTCGCGCGCCGCCCGCTCCAGCCGGATCGCCGGCGGATGCACGCGGCCGATGGAGGGAAAACCGCCGTCGCGGCAAGCGACACTCAGCACCGCGACCTCGCCCGGCGCACCGAGC
>JAKBCB010000505.1 GCA_021808185.1 Pseudomonadota bacterium | reverse complement strand
TTCCAGCGCGGCCAGGTAATTGGCGACCGCGGTCAGCGGCTGGTTGAGTTCATGGGCCAGGGCGGCGGCCATCTGGCCCATCGCGTTCAGCCGCGTCGCCTGCGCCAGACGCTGCTGCAATTCCTGCATCCGGGCGCGGCTGGCCTGGGTTTCCGTCAGGTCGCGGATGAAGCCGGTGAACCGGCGGGTGGCGCCGGTCCGCGCCTCGCCGACCGCGAGTTCCATCGGGAAGGTGCTGCCGTCGCGGCGTTCGCCCACCACGACGCGGCCGATGCCGATGATGCGGCGTTCGCCGGTGGCAAGGTAGCGGGCCAGGTAGCCATCGTGGCGGCTGCGATACGGCTCCGGCATCAGCGTGGCGATGTTGCGTCCGGTCATCTCCGCCTCGGTCCAGCCGAACAGGCGTTCGGCGGCGGCGGAGAAGCGGGTGATCCGGCCGGCCGCGTCGATCACCACCAGCGCGTCCGGGACGGTGGCGAGGATCGCGCTTAGCTGGGCGGCGTCGGCGCTGGTAGGGCGTGCGGCCATCCTGGTCCCCGGGGCTGCGCATGCGCTTGCATCGCGCGGCGGCGCAAGGCAAGCGGGGCCATGCGGCGCGTATGGATTGTTCTGGCCTGTGCGGTGTTCCTGGCGGGGCGGATGCTGAACACCGGGGCGCTGCGGGGGCACTGACGGCCGGGGAAGCGCCGGGAGCGGCGCGGCAAAAGCCGCAGTTGTCGCCGCCCCCCGAGGAGGCCCCGCCCGAGCCTCCGCCAGCGCGACCCGGCCGATCCGACTCCAACCACACTTTAACCGGGTTGAAAGAATCTCGATGCCAGACCACCCCGACCGGCGCGCGTCGCGCAGGGGCGCTGCCGTGGGAGCGGCCGGCGTGGCGGCCAGGAGACGGTCGTGATTTGCGTGATGAAGCAGAAGCCTGGAGAATGTCGCGTGCCGTATCCTGAACCGGACGGAATCGAGGGAACGTGTCGGCCGCCGCGCTTGCGCCAGATCTGATGCTCGAGTCCTGCGGATGCATCGTCGCCCAGTATGGCCCCCGTCTGGCCGCACGGGTCGCCGTCGTGTCCGTGTTCGCCTGCTGGACTGCGCTCAATCTGTTCCAGCGGGCCGAGGCCACAAGGCGCCGCCGCGGCCTTTGGCTGCTGGCCACCGCCATCACCTTCGGGGTCGGCGCCTGGGCCACGGATTTCATTGCCCTGCTGGCGTACCACCCCGATTTCACGCTCGCTGTCACCCCGGAACTGATACTGGCCGCGCTTGGGATCGGCGTCGCCGGCAGCCTCGGGGGATTTGCGCTGGCGGGGTCCGAGCGCCCCGATCGCCGCACGGCGGCGCTGGGCGGTGCGGTGATCGGCCTGGCAGTGGCGGCGATGCATTTCACCGGCATCATGGCCCTGCGTTTCGCTGGTGTGCTGCGATGGGACCCGAGCGCGGTCGTGGAATCAGTGTTGATTGCGACCCTGCTCGCGGCGCCGGCCATCGCGCTGGCGCGCCGGGCGGAGAGTCCCTGGACGCGCCTCGCGGCCACGCTGCTGCTGACGCTTGCCATCGGCGCCATGCATCTCGTGGCGATGCCGGCCGTTGTGCTGGTGCCCATGCCGGCCCCCCTCCCGAGCGGTTTGCTCGGGGAGACGCCGCTGGTCTTTGTGGTCCTCGCCGCGCTGGTACCGGTCCTGCTGATCGGGCTGGTCCTGATCACGCTGGACCAGGACGGCGCGCGGCGGACCAGGATCGAGATGCGCCGCTTCCGCAGCTTCGCTGACGCCACGTTCGAGGGCCTGCTGCTGTTGCGCCGCGGAATCGTAACCGATGCGAACCATGTCCTGTGCGGGCTGATCGGCGCGGTGCCGCAGCAGATCGTCGGCACCCATGTCGCCGACCTGCTCCCCGTCCTGGCCGAGCTGGAGCAGACTTGGCCGCCGGAACCGTTGGAGACGAATCTCGTCGGCCGCAGCGGAGCGCTGCGGCCGGTCGAGATTCTGATCCGCCCGCTGGGGGAAGAAGGCCGCGGCGGCGCCGTCGTGGCGGTGCGCGACATCGCCGAACGGAAGGCGGCGGCGAAGCACATCGCGTTCCTTGCCCATCACGACATGTTGACCGGGCTGGCGAATCGCGCCCTGTTCGGCGACCGGCTGACCCAGGCCCTGGCGATGGCGGACCGTTCGCAGGGCAAGGTCGCGCTGGTCTGCCTCGATCTCGACGGATTCAAGCTGGTGAACGACGGCTTCGGCCATCCCGTGGGCGATGCGTTGCTGCGGGAGGTGGCCGGCCGGCTCGGCCTCGCGCTGCGCGACACCGACACCCTCGCCCGGCTGGGCGGGGACGAGTTCGCGATCGTGCAGCCATTCGCCGAACAACCGAATGCCGCGGCGGTTGTGGCGCGCCGGGTGGTCGATCTGCTCGCCACGCCGTTCGAGATCGACGGTAATCACATCGCGATCGGCGCCAGTGTCGGCATCGCGCTTTATCCCGATGACGCAGCGGGTGGCGATGCACTGTTGAAGCGTGCCGACCTCGCGTTGTTCCGCGCCAAGCAGGAAGGGCGGGGTACATTCTGCTTCTTCGAGCCTGAAATGGACCAGTTGCTGCAGCGCCGACGCCTGCTCGAGCACGACCTGCGCCACGCCATCGCGCACGAGGCTTTGGAACTCCACTATCAGAAATTCTGTCGCTGCGGTTCGCTCGAGGTGATCGGCTACGAGGCGCTGCTGCGCTGGAACCACCCGACCCGCGGTGCCATCCCGCCTTCTGAGTTCATTCCGCTTGCCGAGGAGAGCGGCCTCATCCTGCCGCTCGGGCGCTGGACGCTGGAACAGGCGTGCCGGGAGGCGTCGGTCTGGCCGGACGAGCGCTGTCTGGCGGTCAATCTCTCGCCGACGCAGTTCGGCCAATCCGACCTGGTCGCGATGGTGGGCGAGATCCTGGCGCGCACCGGATTGTCGCCGGCGCGGCTCGACATCGAGGTGACCGAGGGTGTCCTGATCAGCAACACGGCGCGGGCCTTGCACGTGCTGCGCGGGCTGAAGGCGCTCGGTGTGCGGGTCACGCTGGACGATTTCGGCACGGGCTATTCGAGCCTGAGC
>JAKBCB010000504.1 GCA_021808185.1 Pseudomonadota bacterium | reverse complement strand
ATGCCGGAGCAGAGCACCACAGGTGCGGTTGCAAAGGCGTTTCATGGCGCTGGGGTTTTTGCGGGCAGCGAGCCGGCAGCTTCGACCATACTGCAAGCTGGAGAAAAGCCGCGAGGCGGAGTAAGCTGGTTGCTCGCGCAGGGCGCGCGCGTTGACGACCTCTCCCCCGCGACAAGGGAGAAGGGTCACTCAATTCGGGCGGGGTCAGCCGCCGTTGGGGGCGGTGGTGGCGATCGTGGCGATGTCGGAGTCAACCCGGCCGAACAAGGCCGCCAGGTCGCCCGAGAACGTAGTCAACACGGCAATCAGGGCAAATGCCACCACCCCGGCCAGCAGGCCGTATTCCAGCGCGGTGACCCCGCGTCGATCACCGCGCAGCTCGTTCAGGAGTTCGGCAAGACGTTCGCGCATCGGCGTGACCCTGATGGAAAAAATTTTGGCCGGAGCGATTAGTCACCCCCTGGTCGAGAACGAGGCTGGGCTCTGGATGGATATTACCGTCACGGCCGCTCTTACAAATTGGTTTCTGTCACCCGATCGCCTTGCAGAGTCCGCAGACCCCGCGCTTGCAACGCTTTTGACAGCGCCCGGGCGCTAGAGATGGGAGAACCATTCCGACCGGAGAGCGCCATGCTGGCAGGAAACCGCATCGCCGTCGTGCTGCCCGCCTACAACGCGGCCAAGACCTTGCGACGCACCTACGACGAGATCCCGAAGGACATCGTCGATGACATCATCCTGACCGACGATGCCTCGGGCGACGACACCGTGACGGTGGCGCGCCGGCTGGGGATCTTCACTCTGCGTCACGATGAGAACCGCGGCTATGGCGCCAACCAGAAGACCTGTTACGCCGCCGCCCTGGCGCGCGGGGCCGATATCGTCGTGATGCTGCACCCCGACTATCAGTATTCCCCCACCTTGGTCACGGCCATGGCCTCGATGATCGCGTCGGGGCATTACGACGTGGTGCTGGGCTCGCGCATTCTGGGCGGCGGCGCGCTGAAGGGCGGCATGCCACTCTATAAATACGTGTTCAACCGCATGCTCACGGCGGCGCAGAATCTGCTGGTCGGCCAGAAACTGTCCGAATACCACACCGGCTACCGGGCCTGGAGCCGCAAGGTTCTGGAACGCCTGCCGCTGCTCAATTGCTCGGACGATTTCGTGTTCGACAACCAGATGCTGACCCAGGCAATCCACTGCGGCTTCACGATCGGCGAGGTGTCCTGCCCGACGCGCTACTTCGCCGAGGCTTCGTCGATCAATTTCTCCCGCAGCGTCACCTACGGGCTTGGCGTGCTTGGCACGGCGGTGATCTATCGCGGGGCGAAGCTTGGCCTGGTCCGCCCGGCACTGTTCGCCGACAGCGGGCGTGAGCGGCTGCTGCCAAGCATCGCGCGGGTGGCATGAGAGCGGACAGGATCGGCCCCGCCCCAACCACGCGGCGCGGGGGCAGCCGCTGGCGGGCGCGGCTGCTGACAGTCGTCCTGCCGTTGCTGCTCGGCATCGCGCTGGCGCTGCCGCATCTGTTCGACGGTAATCTGCAGCATCAGGCTCTCGCCCTGCTGCGCGCTGCGCGCGGTCACGGCGAGGCGGGCGTCGCGCTGGTGTTCCTGGCGCAGCTCGTCATCGCGGCCAGCGGCGTCCTGCCGGCATCCCTGCTCGGCATCGCCGCGGGCGCACTGTACGGCATCGCCGCGGGGTTCGCCGTTGCAGCAGCCGGCACGCTGGCGGGGGCCTTGCTCGCCTTCGCCCTCGCCCGCTCGCTGCTTCGCCCCTTCGTCGCGCGGCTGCTGGCGCACCGGCCGCGCTTGCACCGGATGGATACGGTGCTGGCGGGGGACGGATGGAAGCTGGTGTTCCTGCTGCGGGTCTCACCGGTGATGCCGTTCGCCATCACCAGCTACGCGTTGGGCCTGTCGGCGGTACGCTTCCGCGCCTATCTGCTAGGCACCATCGCCTCGCTGCTGCCGCTGCTGGCATTCGTGGCGATGGGGCGCATGGCCGGGGTCGGCGCCACCCAGTTGCGCGCCGGCAATCCGGCGCAGTGGCTCGGCTTGGCGATCGGTGCCGGCGCCACCCTGGGCCTGGCGTGGTATCTGATGCGCCTGCTGCGCCGCGCCTGCGTGCTTTCTTCCAGCTCCTCCTCGTAGCCGCGTCGGCTCCGAGAGGTTCATCCCTCGGCGGGTCGGGTCACGCGCATCCGCCATAGGCTGAGGGCAAACAACGGCGGCAAGACGAAGCCGCTCCAGGGGATGGACCCATTCCCCATGGTCATGGCGAGGGGCAGCACCACCGCCGCCGCCATTGCCAGAAGTTCGCCGCCGGCGAACGCCTCATTGGTGTCGAGCCGATCGAGTGCGATCTCGAGGAGCGCATTCGTCAGGATCGGCAGATCGTAAAAGAACGCATACGGGGTGGCCAGGAAGGTGCCCACCTGCAGCACCGCGGTCGGCACGCGGCCGGGACCACGCCGCCAGGACCACCAGACGCCGGCGGCGGCGAGCCCGGCCGCCCCCAGTTGCGCAGCGAGCGCAAGCCAAGGCGGGGCCCCCAGCAGGTGCAGATTTGCCGACACCGTCGGCATCAGTTGATAAAGTTTAGGCTGCGCGCTGACAAAACGCGTGAGACCGAACAGCGCATGCATCCAGCGTGCCCACATGGCCCAGCCGAACGCCGCTCCACTCGCCACCACGCTGGCCAGCACGGTCGCGGCGGCAGCAGCGATGACCCGCCACATCCCCGCCGCCAGCAGCGCGACCGGGATCAGTACGCCGAGTTGCGGCTTGCACGACAGCAGTCCGAACAGCACGCCGGCCAGCACCGGCCGACGCTCCAACAGGCGGCAGCCACCGATCAGCAGCGCACCAGTGAGCAGCCCGTTTTGCCCCGCGGTGATGGTAAGAACGGTCGCCGGCGCGATCAGTCCCAGCAGCATGATCGGCCGCCTCCAGGGACGTCGCCCGATTGCCGCAAGATAGAATGCCAGCGTGACCAGCACGAACACGACGTAGGACGCCGTCCGCCCCAACAGTGCCAGCGGCCAGATCAACAGCAAGAACGAGGGCGGATAGGCGAACG
>JAKBCB010000503.1 GCA_021808185.1 Pseudomonadota bacterium | reverse complement strand
GCCGCCGGCGCGTCGGCGCGGCAGGCCCAGGCGATCGTTTCCACGCAATGCACATGCACCACGACCGGATGCGGCAGCACGCCATGCAGCGTGGTCTCGATGGAGGGGCGCAGCCCTGAGGGGTTCCACTCCGTCACCACGAAGGGCGTGGTGTCTTCTGCCCGGTCGGCGTGCATCGCGGGCAGCAGCGCCTCCAGCCGCACGGGGACGAAGATGTCCTTCTGTTCGGCATGGGCGAGCCAGGTGCCGGACGCCTTCACCCACAGCACGCCGTCGCGCTTGAGCGAGACGTTGCCGCCCGCAGCCTGCACCAGCGACGGGTCGGTGCCGATTTTTTCCGCGTAGTGCAGCAGCGCGCGGAATTCAGGGTCGTTGGCGATCATGGCGCAAACTCGTTGTTGAAGACGGCAGGGGCGGGCCGCGCGAACGTCGGGGCGCGTGTTTCCCCTCGCCCCAACCCCCTCCCGCAAGGGGAGGGGGAGCAGATGCCGTTCGGGCCGGGATGCGCGATGGTCATGCCGCGTGTCCCATCCAGGCCGCGAACGCATCGCGCTCGCCCGGCGACAGGTGCAGGTGGTGCTTGGTGCGCCGGGTCAGCACGTCCTCGGCCGAGCGCGCCCATTCCGTGCGCATCAGGAAATCCGCCTCGCGTTCGTACAGCCTCCCGCCGAAATGTCGGCCGAGGTCGTCGAGCCTTGTTGCGCCATCGAGCAATTCCGCCGCGCGCGTGCCGTATTGCCGGGCGTAGTGCTGCGCCACCGGGGCGGGCAGGTACGGGTGGCGCCGCGAAAACTCGGCCTGGAACGCGGCAAAATCGGCGCCGGGCATGTCGCCGCCGGGCAGCGGCGCGGTGCGCGTCCAGTCGCCCGTCATGCGCGGATAATACGGGGCCAGCTTCTGCAAGGCGTGCTCGGCCAGCTTGCGGAACGTGGTGATCTTGCCGCCGAATACCGAGAGCAGCGGCGCGCGGCCCTCGCCGCCCTCCACGTCGAACACGTAATCCCGTGTCACCGCCGAGGGATTTTCCGCGTTGTCGTCGTACAGCGGACGCACGCCAGAGAACTCGTGCAGGATGTCGGCGGGCGAGATCTGGTGGCGCATGTAGCGATTGACCACGCGGCACAGATAGTCGCGCTCGCGCTGGTCGATGGCCACGTCGTCGGCGGCACCCTCGTACGGAATGTCGGTGGTGCCGATCAGCGTCAGGTCGCCCTCGTAGGGGTTGACGAAGATCACGCGCTTGTCGTCGTTTTGCAGCAGATAGGCCTGACTGCCAGCCCACCATTTGCGCGTGACGATGTGGCTGCCCTTGACCAGCCGGACCTTGCGCGTGCTGTTCGCGCCGAGCACGCCGGTAATGACCTTCTCCACCCATGGTCCGGCCGCGTTGGCGAGGCCGCGCGCGCGAACCTCGCGCTCCGTCCCGTCCTGCGCGCGCAGCGTCACGCGCCACAACCCATCCTCGCGCCGGGCGGAGGCAACCGATGTGCGCGTGAGGATTTCCGCGCCGCGCGCCTGCGCGTCCAGCGCATTGAGCACGACGAGTCTGGCATCCTCGACCCAGCAATCGGAATATTCGAAGGCGGTGCGATAGGCGTCCTTGATCGCCGCACCTTCCGGATCGCGCCGCAGATCGAGCTTGCGCGTGGCGGGAAGTTTTTCGCGCCCGCCGAGATGGTCGTAAAGAAACAGTCCCAGGCGCACCATCCAGACCGGCCGCTGCTCCGGGCTGTGCGGCAGCACGAAGCGCATGGGCCAGACGATGTGCGGGGCGGCGCGCAGCAGCACCTCGCGCTCGATCAGCGCCTCCCGCACCAGACGGAATTCGTAATATTCCAGATAGCGCAGCCCGCCATGGATCAGCTTGCCGGAGCGCGAGGACGTGCCCTGCGCCAGATCGTCCTTTTCCGCCAGCAGCACCGACAGGCCGCGCCCGGCGGCGTCGCGCGCGATGCCGGCGCCGTTGACGCCACCGCCGATGACGAGGAGATCGTAGGGATCGGTCATGGGTTTCAACATGGATTGAGCGGCGGCTCGCCATCGATGTGGCGGCGCACTTCCTCGGCGGCGGCCTCGGCGGCGATGGTGATGGTCTTGACCGACGCGCCGGCGATGTGCGGCGTCAGCGTCACGTTCGGCAGTTGCAGCAAGGGCCAGTCGGCCGGCACCGGCTCGACGGCGAAGGTCTCCAGCATCGCCCCGCCCAGATGTCCCTCGGCCAGCGCATGGTACAGCGCGTCGTAATCCACCAGCGGGCCGCGCGCGGTGTTGACGAAGATGGCGCCTTCCTTCATCGCCGCGAACTGATGCCGGCCGATGAAGCCCGTGGTCTCGGGCGTCACGCGCGCGTGCAGTGTCACCACGTCGGCCCGCGAGAGCAGATCTTCCAGATGCACATGCTCCACGCCATCGGCGCGGTCGGCGGCGGTCAGTTGCACGTAGGGGTCGGCCACCAGGATGCGGCAGCCGAATGCCTTGAGCAGCCGCACGACGCGGGTGCCGATCTGACCGTAACCGACGACGCCGACCGTCATTTCCGACAATTCGCGCCCCGTCCGGTCGGCGCGGTACAGGTCGCCGCGCCACTCGCCCGCGCGCAACGCCTCGTGGCCGGAGCGGATCAGCCGCGTTTCCGCCAGGATGGCGCCGATGGCGAATTCCGCGACGGCGCTGGCGTTGCGCCCCGGCGTGTTGACCACGCGCACGCCGCGCGCGCGCGCCGCCGCCATGTCGATGTTCACCGGCCCGCCGCGCGAGACGGCGATCAGTTTCAGCGCCGGCATCCGGTCCAGCATCGCCGCCGAGACCGGCGCCAGTTGCGTGACCAGCACCTCGGCGTCGTCCACGAAGCGCACGATCTCGTCCGGGTCGCCCTGGTATTCCTTCAGCCCGTCCATGCCCACGCGCGCGTAGCCATGCTCCATCGGCTCGTCCGGCCAGGGCAGCGTGAGGCTGCGCAGATCGACGCGTTCGCCGCAGGCGGCGCGCAGCGCGCGCTCGAACATCGACGGCAGCATGAAATTGTCGCCGATGATGGCAACGCGGCAGGGGGCGGGGTCAGGGGACATGTTTTTCCTTTGCCGCCCGC